>NZ_JAMZEE010000040.1:0-38505 GCF_024704895.1 Bacteroides muris (ex Fokt et al. 2023)
GTCACCCGGAACTTCATCTCCTCGAAACCCTGCAGCTTGCCTTCGGCGTTCTTGGTGACGAAGTAAGTAGTAAGTATGTCATCGACAAACTGGCTCAGCCCGTCGGCATCCGTCAAATCCGGGGTTATGGTATAGCTGCCGTCACCGTTGTCGCTCCATTCCTTGACCGTGCATCCACCTCCGGGGGAGGCGCACATCCTGCCTTTGAAATAGGTCACACGGTTATAGGCAATCTCCGGAACAAACAGACGTTTGCGAAAAATGCCTTCCTCCATTTCCAAAATGCCGTTCTTGTCGATGCACCCTCCGGAAATACCAGTGAGGAATTCGCCGAACTTGACCCAATCTCCGAAGGTCATGGGGAAGGGAGTGCCGTCCTCTTTGTCTTTCCTCAGAAAAATCTTCTCCAATTCTTCAGGGGAGTATTTGGATAACAGATTCAAGATTCCGACCAGCGTGCGGCCAACCCTCTCTGCGGTATTCTCTCCCTCAGAAGAAGCGTTCCTTATCTGTAGAGCAAGTTTCCTTAATATGTCAAGTGTATCAGGCATTATTCACCAAGTACTCTAAAAGTTACACGATTAGCATTAATCCCTCCATTTCCCCTATACAGCGGAAAGTCTTTTTTGTTATCATTCAAATACCGAACACATTCTTTCATATACCTATCAGCAACAGAGAAAGCATCATTATAAGCCATAAGTTTCTCCTTAAAATCAGAACGCGACGAATACTCGTTATCTTTATTGACAAATCCAAAACGGGTGACATTTCCATCCCCATTTTTCACGAGACGAGCATAGGTATAATATGCCAATGTCGTTTTCAGCCCTACAAAGGAACGTTTGCCTTCACATTCTATGGTATAGGAACTACCATTAAGCAACTCACTATAATTTTCCGGATGTTCTTTCACATCTAAGAATAAAGCATCACCCAAAGCTGACTTCAAATCAATGTTCTCCGACTCCCGAATATATGCTTCTATCTTTTCTGTATCGATGTGTATTGACATCGTACGAGCCAACTTATATATCTCATCTGTTGTTATTAGGCACTTCAGCATTTCTTATATATTTAAGAGGTTGTACACTAAAGTCATTGGAGGGATTGAGAGGTTCATACCAATGTGCAAAAATTTTCTGAAAAGCCCGTTCAATCATACGTTGTTGCTTTGACACAATAGAGTTATAGTATTCAAAAGCATCTTCCAATATATCCCCAGAAAAACCAACCTTACCAATCCGGATACAATACCAAGGCTCCTGCCCGAAAGCTGAATAAATACGTTCAACCACACTGGCATCAGTAACGGTAAACTCCTTATCATAATTTTTAGGACTAATATCCACAAACTCCGGTTTTTCTTCATCAGATTCCAAGGTTACCTCTAAGACCTTTGTCGCATTGGTGTCTCCTTGTAATTGCACGATAGTATCAGAAAAACCAGTATCTTCATTAGCCCTATCCTCTTTTATAGGATTTCCGTTTTCATCAAAACGTACCGAAGAAGCACCTTTCTTTGTAATTATCATCCCGGAAGGCATGAAGTTACAACGCACATTACGATACTTCACATTGGCTAATCCCTCATCCGTACTCATTTCCGTAATCACACGGTCAGCTCTTCCGATAGGATACACGAATTTCCCAGTGTTGCTAATCCATAGTATCTGCCCCTTATAGTTTTCAATTCCTCCGGCAGCCCGAATTTGTGCATAGACCACCTCCTTACGTGGATTAAATACATCTATAAACTCCACATTTTCTTGTACTACCTTTATGGCTTTTCCCTGACGGGTTTTCTTTCCTGTCCAATCCGGATGAATTGCGATTTTTGCAATATATCCAGATTCATCTTCCTCCAACAAACGGCAATTTTCAAAGGGGATGTGCTGTACTTCCACTATATCTGCGAACATATTATAATTAACATGTATCGCCATCCCATCATAATCAGCAACATCCTTACAGACGAAAGCATGGATGTCATCTGCCGTATCTCCACGGCGGTTAACCACATATTCAGAAAAAGCAACCTCACGGAACCCATTTCCCTCTATGAAATTGGCATAACGTTCCGCACATTCGCTACCCGTTGAACTCGCAGCGATAATATTTCTTAGATGTTGGGGATATAAATTATCATCACCGTAGCTTTGGATGCCAAGATTACGTAAATAGCCCGTGTCAACACGCCTATTACTCTTCTTCTTTAATTCATTTACGTTCATCGTTCCGTGAGGTTATTCTTTATTTCACCGTTTCTACGGCTTCTATAGTCTGCTTAGAGTCAACTACAGATTGAGCCTCTTTAATATGAGCATCCAATACTTTAGCTGTAACTTTCTTCCCGTTCAGTTTATAAGTCTTGAACGCATCTCTCACAATCTCAGAAGTAGCACCTTCCACTTCAAAGGCTTTCACCAATTCTGAGACCAAAGTTTCATCCAATGGTAAAGCAGGACTCATCCGTCTTTCAACCCTTTTCTCCCAATCGGAAGGCGTTGAAGCAAAAAAGACTATCCCTTTAGGATTTTCCGCAAGATACCTTTCTGCCGCTTCGTCAGTAAGATTGTTGTTGGTGTACATTTCACTACTTCCAAAACCTACTTGGAGCAATACACCATTTTTCAATGCATAACTTGATTTTTCTTTCATTTTTCCATATCTTTTTAAGTACGAATACATTTCAATCACAGCGTCACGATAGCAATCACCACATGAGGTCTTGGTAAATGTCCTACCAAGAACTTCATGAAACATCAGTTCAATGTCTGATTTATCAGAAGAAGAAAGGGAGACCTTATCTCCCAATCTCTTCAACTTATCAACCACCTCCAAAACAAGCATATTCCCTCCTATGCTGCCGGTTCAGCCGTCAAGGTATTGACAGCTGTCTTAGTTGCTTCATAACTCGTCTTGAACAAGAATAATGCAGATTTAGGCGTTTTCTGCTCTTCCAAGGTAACAGCCCATCCCCCTTCAGTATCCTCACTATACTTATCGTTGTCGATAGCTGTAGCTGTAAGTCCTTGATAGTAACCATACACCTGAAAAGCGGCATCACCAGGGTTTCCTTCTTTCTGTAAACCCTTATATTTATTCTCCAACACCACAACATAGGTACCGTTAGCCAATCCGTCAATAACATCAGCGCATACATCCGGATCGTTTGCCAATATCACAATCGCGACTGTATTGGTAAACGAACTACGATATGTGCCAGCCACTAATGAGGTCTTTGTACCCGTAAATGGATTTTTACCAGGAACAACAACCTTATAAGCCTTCTTCCCAGTTTTCATAGCCAGCGTTTCAATCACATTCTTTTTTGTAGAATTGAATACTGTGGCTGCAAAGTCCACATCCGCACGATTCATTATTACCCCTTCCTGCTCCAATCCTTGTACTACTGGATCATCACACGACGGAACAATATCTTTCTTTAAAATATCATCACATACTCCCATAGAATACCTCCTTTTGTCAATATGCTACTTGCACCAAGTTGTCCTCGCCAATCATAGAACCGAGTTTACCAGTAGAATAGATGTAATTCTTACGGGGTTTTCTTTCAAACCAGATATCAAGGTCAGATATCGGATTATCGCCTTCACAGCCATACATCAAGTTGTCCGGAGAACACAGAACCGCACGGTGAGGAAGGTTCAGTTTCGTCTTGTCGTTCTGATATGCTTGAATAAATCGGTCCCAGATAGAGCATTTTACAACCGTAACGCCGTCATACTCTCCTACTTCAAGGCCGTCAAAAATAACCGTCCAAGGCATAATAACCTTATATTTCTCCCTCACATCACGTGACAAAGAATCACATAATGATTTTGTAGCAAAAATTGCATGTCCGGACTTCTGGAAAATACGGCTATCCGCATCTTCAAGCATCGCGTCAAATACAGATGTAGCAGCTCCCAGTTCCTTCATTTTAGACTTCTGCAAAGCGTAGGATGCTTCGGAATTAGCGGAAATGACAGTATGCTGGCCGGAATTCTCCGTACATATGGCAAACAAGCGTTTAAAGAAACCGTCACATGTCTTGAACAATTCTACATTCAATCCATCCGTAATTTGACCGGAACCGTCAATATTAGCAGCATCCTTGTCTCCAAACCAAGTAAAGCGCCATAACATTTTCATCATTGCTTCCGTCAGTTTTGGAAGGACAATCCCATCCATATATTCAGTAGAAGTAAGGTCCGCAATATTGGTACCGGTCTTCAAGCAGTACTTTGCAATAGTATTCTCCAAATCCTCATAGCACATTTCCAACGGGACTTGCCAGTCGCCAATTTCCCATACTTTCTGGGCAGCAGCGATAGCCACTTTTTGATATTCAGGGTCACATCCGGCGCCTGCGATACCTACATCCTCCATCTCACCAATGAAGCCAACTTTCTTGCCATTGGTCACTTTAGGCATGAACGTCATAAAACGCTCCATATCCTCATTTTGAAAGACTGTCAGTTCAATCAAGTCTTTCAAATCCTTCACCGCCTGATTGTCTGGCGTCAATTTTGAAAAATCTAAAATAGGCATACTCAATTCTCCTTTCTTTACTTTTTAGCTCTCTTCTCTCTTTCCTCTCTCAACTTTCTTTGAATAGGTGTCTCCTCTGCACTTGCTTGTGTCTCAACAGTATTCTTGAAGGATTGGGTACGCAAAGAGACTCTATAGGTTGAACAATGTTTTGCTAGCCAATTCTCACCTCCTGCCATCTTTACAGCATTCAGTATCTTATTGTCCTCAACTGTACGGGCATTGGTTTTCAATGCCGCATTTTCCTCTTCAAGTTCTTCAATGCGCGCCTTTAAAGCTTCAATCTCCTCGTCACCGTTTGCTTCTTCCGGGTCTTTGATTTCTGTAATCACTCCGTCTGTTACAATGATAGTCTTACCATCGGGCATAACATGCTCGCCATCGGGGGATGCCGCATCTCCCACCTGCGGTTCTCCTTCTTCACGTTCCACCGTCAGTGTATTACCTTCGGCATCTGTCAGTTCCATAGATACTACCGGAATGTCTTCTATCTTCTGGTAGCCACATTTCGCAAGCAGTCTGTCAATGATAGATTGCTTTACCGTTACTTGTTTCTCTTTGTTCATTTTCTCACTATTAAGTTTATAATCAGTTCCTTTTGCTGTAGTCGGTATAAGAACATCAGATATAAATCCAAGTTGTTTTGCAACCTCACCGCCAAACCATGCCTCCTTGTTCATCTGGATCTCCAAAATGGTCGATTCAACTCCTGTCCGTTCAACATATACAGCCATCATCTTATCCTTTTCCGCTTCCAGACTTGATTTGATGGATTCTATAGTTTCAAGGTCCAATAAATCATCATATCTTGCCAAATATGGTTTGTGGATGAGAAACTTTGCATGAGGATAAGCTTTTCTGCGTTCAAGTGGAGCAGAAAGCAAAATGATGGTAGCCATAGAAGCACATCGTCCAACAACGGTACAGGATATTTCCTTGCCCGACGCACGTAATGCATCATAAATAGCATACCCCTCAACCGTATCACCGCCGCACGAATGGATTTCAATATCAATTTTAGGGTCAGCCGGGTCAAGCCATGAAAGAAAGTATTGGATATCCGGAAACGAAAGCCCCTCGTCACCGGTCAAATACCAATTTTCCATTTTATCCTTATCGGCTACAATGTCCTTGTTAATGTATAATTTAGCCATATCACATAATTGTTTGTAACAAAGGTAGAAAACATGATACGGCTTGAAGAAAATAAGAAGTCTATTCCACTGACACGCTTTGTCAGCAACTTTTTCAAAACAAAAAAAGAGCGGAATAATTCCGCCCCTAAATATCCACTTTACTTGAGAACTTATCTATTATCCGATAAATTGTCCTTTCCGCAATATTATACTCATCGGATAAATATTGCATGATATAAGTCTTTTTATGCCCCTCCTTTGACAGACGAACATACTCTTGATACACGGGAATATATTTCACATCCCCGACATCAAGCGAAGCGTCCCCCATCATTTGAAGAAGACTTTTATTCAATATCAATAGTTCATATGCTTTCATATACTACCAAGATTTTCAACGTACTTAACCCTATTAGCAACAGAGGTAAACTCTTCCACAGAAACCACCGGAGCAGGCGCCATCATCATACCTTTTGCAACAGCTTTGGCCAACATGTCCTCTCCTAACGCCTGATTGGAAGAAGCTGTTACATTAATGGGAATACCTCCTCCTATCTGATTGAAAGCCGACAATAACGGAGCAAACATCGAGGTTGCAGCAGCCGTCATTACACTTTCACCGTTGGACAACATAGCAGGTATGGAATCACTTATACCGGAACCTGGCCCTTCAACTTTACCTCCTTGTGCAAATTTAGCACTTTTCACCGATTTCATAGCCTTTCCCATAACAGTAGTTACAGATGCCACTACAGTACCTATCGCAGCAAGCATGTCAATCCATGTTGCAGATGAGCGGGTAGCTGTTTCTACGGCTTTGGCAATGGCTACCCCTTGTGCGATAGAAACCTCCGCAATAGCCAGTATTTTCGCCAACTGGGCCATGTTCTCATTATCTCCTGCAGCTTGCTCTACCAACTCGGAGAGGCTACCCGCCAATGAGGAGAGTACTTCCATCTTTTTGGTTGCAATATTCACTTCTTCCTCTGTTATAGCTTTTTTAGATTGCAAATAGCTTACTTGCGCTTTCAGCTTATCATTCAGATATTTTTCTTCGCTATCATAATCTTCCCTTCTTACATTATTAAATGTTTCCAAGGAAATCCTTGCCTTTTCATTCAGAATATCAAGAGTAGACGCACCGTCAACCTGCATCTGCAATAATGCATTTTCCATATCAAGAGAAATTGCTTCTTTTATTGCATTCGCTTCTTTTTTTAGCCTTTCATCAGTAAGTTTATCTATTAACTTGTTATACTTCTCAGTGATGGCAATCTTCATCTGCTCGGTCAACTCCTTGTTGGCCAGCTCTGCGTCACGCTGTGCAACCAACTGCTGTATTTTTAGTTGGTACTCCTGCTCACTTCCAGCTTTTACGGATTCAAGTTGCAGAGAGATTAGTTTCTGCCGGTTCTCCACCTCCTTCATCAGTTGTTCTTCTGATAATTGCTGTAATGCATCATTTTTTTGCTGTTCAAGTGCAATAATCTGCTGATTAAGTGCTTGGCGCATAGTTGCTGTAAGCCCTATTTCAGTACGTAAACGGATACGTAAATCCTCTATCTGACGCTCATACACTCTCTTAGTCTCAATAAATTGTTTTTCTTGGGCATCCTTGACTATCTTCAAGGCTTCATCTTCTGCTTTTCGGATTTCCTCGCGCTCTTTTTCTTTGATGGCAGCCACTTTCTCTGACACAGCTTTCTGCGCTGTGACTATTTCTCCTCTAATCGTATTCTCCTGCTCAAGTAATTCCATAGTTTTAGAGAAATACTCCTTCTCCGCATTGTATTTTGCAGCTTCAAGTTCAGCCAACTTATCATTTGTCTCTGCATCATTTTCTGCCCATTCTGAACGCTTACGAAGAAGCTCAAACTCTCTCGTTGCCAAATCCACATTCCGCTTTGCCTGCTCCTCTTCAAGCTTATTAGCCTGCTTTACGAAAGCAAGTCTCTCCTCTGCCGTGAACTTCTCCTTGTCTTTCGCCTGCTGGCGCAAACGTGCGACCTCCAGCTGGTCTTTAGCATTCTGTACTTGGTCCGTTCGCGCTTGTTTTGCTATGGCTGCTTCTTCCTTAGCTAGTTTGATAGCCTCTCTATTGGCATCGTTAATGTCCCTGATATACTTTCCTATGCCAGGCAATTTTTCTGCCATCTTAGCTATCCATCCAATCATCTTTGCTCCAGACTCAACAACAGATAGAATACCTCCCGCTAATCGTTGAACTATGTTCAAAAGAAAATCAAGTGACCTTGATAATGGAGCGGCAATAATGTTCCAACGATTTGACGCTTCTTCACTGGAATTAATAGCTTTGGATACAAGCATTATCGCTGCAGCAATACTAGCAAGAATAGCAACTATCGGATTCGTCAGTAAAGCTAATAATTGCTTACTAAATCCTATAACAGCTGTTTTCCCAACATTAAAAGCTTGTTTCACTCCCCCAAGTTCTGTTTGCATTTTAATAATTGAATCAAGAAATGGGATATTTGATTGTGCAGCCTTTAAAATAGCAGCTTCATAGTTTCCTACATTCCGATAAAAACGCTGCGTTTCCTCCTCTGCTTCCTTTAATTCCTCGGTGATTGCATTAATATGATTCTGCAGTTCCTTACCTTTAGTGCCTTCTCTTTCTTCTCTACTCAATGCGTCATATGCAGCGGTAGCATTGGAAAGTTCTGCTCGTAAAGCCACAAGGCTACCCTCTTGTTCCTTCTCTAATTTTAATTGATTCTGAACTTGCTTATTCAGCATCCGAATAACATCATTATATTGCTGCGTTGCTATCTTCGTTTCAGACAATTTCAAATTATATTGTTCTCGACTAATCCGCCCAGCCTTCAAGTCATCCTTTAAAGTTTGCTCCCTTTTTCGGAGTACATCCAACTGTGAACGATACTCCGCAATTTTACGGATAGCATCATCATAACGTACTCTAATATCAAGAATCTTTTCTTCTACATTGCTATTTCCCATAACTACACCTCCAATTGTAACAATTTACATTCACATATTCCTGTATCTTCCGCCTTAATGGAAATAATGGCATAATATCTACCATATTGGGCCAAGTAAATTGGAACAGTCATATCCAAGTCTCTCAACTCAATATCATTTATTTCTATCTTTTCTGTGATTACTTTAGGCATATAAATGACCTCACTATAACTTTTGTAATAAGAGTTAATCACAGAAGAAAAATCAAGTTCCTCAAATGTTCCTTTCAGAACATCCGCATCATCTGTACAAAGTAAAATTCTTGGCTCCACTTTCTCTAGAGAAGATTTACCATCACTGTCATACTTATATAACTTTATAGACGCAACGCCACCTGCCATATCAGTACCAGCAAATGGAAGTGTAAGAATATCACGCTCTGAATCCAAAGTGTAATCTAATACTTGTAATGCTCCATCATAAGAGCCATTAACCGTAGAGTCTTCTTTGTAACGCAGATAATTCAGCTGTGCGAAATCATTCAGCCTATATTCCAACATATTAGGTTTATTCTCCCTATAAGTAGCAACAACCTTTTTTGTCCAATCATATGCTCTTGTTTCATTTTCTTTAATAGTATCTACAGAAACAAACTCAATGGAATTTGAATCATTCTTACCAGGAACAGCAAAAACACCGAGAATTGCAGCAACAGCTTTAATAAAATCTATCTGTTTTATTTCGGGCAAATTTGCAATAATCGGGAAGTGCCCATATCCTGCATTTATCTCATCATCTATCGAAGGCATCACTTGATCACATATAGCTGTAATGCTAAATGAATTATCCATAGATATACCACCATCATCAATCCACCCTGCGTCAAGTAATCCAAACAAAATCTCCTTACTTTCCTCTAGCGTATCTGTCTCTATATCTGTAAAATCAAAATAGATAGTATAACTATTTGTGTTATGCCTCTCAATCTTGCTATAATCTATAGTTGCAATATCGACTCTTGTATCATCATCCATAATGTAATAAGCAACCAGACATGCTCCATTAGGGTATATAGAAGTGGATACATCAAACGACACATTACCATTCATCAAAATCTTCATATTCGGAGCATTAAGTTTAAAGCCTTGAATATAAATTTTTCCAGAACTACTTTTAAACTTGGTTATAGTCCCATAATAGCTTGAAAATGACTTATCTGCAAAATACAATTTTTCCGGTTCTCCCTTATCAAGACGTCCATGTACATAGTAACTAAACTCTGCATGTAATGCATTTTTTGCAGCATAACTTCTGCTATCATTACGAGTTAATAAGGGTACAAACAATCTACTTAATATAAAAGCGCGATTAGCAGGAAACGTAAAAGTGACACCATTATCTTTCATAATTTGTAACAAAATCCAGGTAACCTTACACCCCGGATGATACCACCCTGTTGTATCTTCCCGCCGTATACCATAGTCTACTTTAGGAATAAAAAAATTACCGGAAGCATCCCCTTCAAAAGAACCTACTTTCCAAAATACATGATAATCTGGAAAATCATCATCAGCAATGACCTCATAATTGTGTCTATCCTTCAAATCACGTAGCGTTTTATTTCCACTTATAATATTTGCAAATCTAGAGACATTACCCCATGAAAGAGCAAATTCAAAAACATCCGATGTAGACAATAAGACCGCAGTTGCGTTATTGAGTATCTCTATCCCGTTACGAAAATAACGAGCATTCAGTTTAATTCTAGGATAAACGATGTCGCATGAAGGTAAATCAGCATGCATGATTGCACACTGATTACGTATAGTATTCGGAAGTTTGATAGTATAAGAATTATTACTTATAATCTTACTCAAATCCGTAAATATATTACTTTTGAAATTGAGCGTTACTTTGGTATCATCATCCAAATCCATCAGTTTATCACCAATGAATAGCATATCGTTTCTCATAAGCTTTGTACTCTTGTTTCTGGTAATATGATTGTTGCTACGAAATCCTGCAATACGGCTTTTGTCTTATTGAAATTACCAACAGATACATTCACCGCCTTCCAGCTATCAACTCCATTCACATTTTTACCTGCATACATATCAACGATGGGTGACAACGCGAGTTGAAACAAGAAGTCAAACGTTTCAGAGTCCACTAAAGGAGCACACACCAACAATGTATTCTCTTCTGTTTTTCTCTGCTTACGTCCTGAACCTCCATGATAGCCATTAACATAGTTATAGTCTTGCATATTATTACGAATGAATTCACCATCATTGGCAATTTGTTTGCTCTCATCACCACGTTTAAACAACCAATAGCAATAAAAGCCATGACGATTTATCCAACGTAAATAAATTCCATCCGTGCATTCATCAACTAAAAGCCTCACATTTGCGGCCACATTCGTCAATGCGTGAAAAGTAAAGTCAAAGGTATTATCGAATACACTTGCTCCCGTACTGGTTCCAGGGAGATTCAAAACAACATCCCTATTCGCATCAATACCCTGCAAAGTAAGATTATACACTTTGCGGTCAGACAATATGATGGACGGCAAAACTTGACCCTCAGCAGTCACACTAACAGTACCGGCCCCCGCAGTGTACATACCGACCGTAAATGGTAAGTTCCTAAACCATGTTAGAATACGGTCACCATTATATCTTTCGCCGACTTTCATTGCGCCCCAAATAATAAAAGTATTAAACTGGAAACTTTCTCCGATAGTGCTATCAGACGTATACATATCCACTTCAACAGAGAACAGACGCCCAAGCTGACTATCTTGTGGAATAGAGGATTGATAGTCAATCTTGCCAAACTCCGTTGCATCAAAAGCCGATTGCATATAGAAAGACAGATCAAAGAAACATGCGGTTTTAAATAATGCACGTTTTTCCTTATATTCCTTTCCGGTAAGTACGTCGGTTATCGTTGCTTCCACCCATGCCCAAGTATATCCACTAATATTTATCACTACCGGATTGAAACAGAAAGATATTTCATCCGGATACTCGATTGTAGTATTTCCTATCTTATGCGTCCTCATTACTATGCAAATTTATATGTTGTACATCGTTCAGAAAAACACCAAACACACGGTCCATAATATCCCGTATCGCTTGTGTAACACTCGTTGAATATATATCCTCATGCGTTCCAGAGTGATAAAGCCTAGTACCCTCATTTGCAATCTTACGAGCTACGAGATAAGCAAACGATTTAGGCTTTTCTACTTGAATCCTCTTATCCACCACCCATTGCTGAATTATTTGATAAAAACCTTTTGGGATTTTTCCCGGTCCGCGTCCTGTTTCCAGAACTCCAAAAACCTGTCTACCGAATAAAACACCATGATTATCATCGACTACGACATGCAGGCTCTTGATGGTTCTTCCGCTTGCACGCTGTCCAGCTTGTATATGATTCTCAATGATACGCTGCCGAAGTTTATCCAACTCCTCGTTCAGTATATCTTTAACGTCCTTTCTTCTGTCTTCCATAACTAACACATGGGTACTCCTTGAACCTCTTTCAGTTTCAATTCTATTACTATTCCAGTAACATTTACATCCAGCTTATCATAGAAAACGGAATAAGGGACCTCATCGCTTACCCACTCAAACAGCCCGCTCCTATTCAACTCACGGATAAATTGAACTGCATACCCTTTGCACCTCTCAATAACCTCATCATTCTCCACCCCATCGAAATCAAATTTGGTCTTATCAGCAAATGCTATCATGCAGTTAGGAGAATCCCTTAGCTGTGTTCTTGATATGACGAATTTCCCGGATATAGGAAGCAAATTTATAATGGCCGGCAATGGCATCTTATCCAACCGGATATTGGCAGTCGCCCAGTTATCGAACAAATAGGTGACTCCTTCCAGCTTTTCTGCAACAGAAGCTATCTTCCTTTCTACACTTGTATTCATTGCTTATTCTGATATATTTCTCGTAATCGACGTTCATAACGTATTTTCTCCGCATCCATGTCAAGACACTTGTACACTCTTACCCATGGAACACTCTCTACCTGCTCATGGTCAGTTATCCCCATACGGGTAGCATAGTAATCCACCAAGCCAAACAACCCGAACGAAAGCTTATCCACTCCGGCACGTCTTTCTTCCGGAGTCGGTGCCACGCTTGTAGTTTCAAAGAGCTTGGTAATACGTTCAACTTCCCTAGCTATCCATGTGGAGAATCCCAAAATATCCGCTGCTTCATACTTCTCTATCTTATCAATAGACAAACCAAGGACAACACGGCATGGAACCATTATACAATCTATTCCATTGCGTACGGATTGCAGTTCCATCAACTGACCTATGGTGAGGTCGTTCAGAGTCTCCGGAACTCTGACACCTGCGACAAAGTCCGGTTTAGGCAACTTTCCTATCTGCTCCAACAGTTCAGTAGCATTGCTCGCCACGTCACTCAATATCAAAAACTCTTTTACTGTCATATCTGTCCTAATTTTGCTTTTGGTCTTTTAGGTATCGGTTTTATACGAAAAAGCATTGCCATTATCAACATGTCGAGGTAATCCGGAGAATGCCCGAGTATATCTTTCATCTTCTCCTTGCTGATTATCCCTTTCTTCCGGGTATCGGCATCTATATGGTCTTGCTTCAAGACGGACAATTCTTCCATTATGCGCTCTCTTTGCGCTTCCGTACATATAATTCTTATCTGCCGATTATTTATTAGCTCTGCAAGCTTAAATGCACATTCAGATTTCAGGTTGTCGTACTCTGGATTAATCGGTCGGGTACCACCATGAAATTCTTTGATACCATTCAAATAACTTTCAAGGTAGCTTCCAAGTCCATCACTATCAACTACCATCATGCTACGTGGAATCTTCCACTGTATCATCATGTTTTTAAGGTCTGTCTCAATGGATTTACCCGTACTGTATTCCTGGTCTAACCGAATATAACACACATTGCCCACCCAGTGCCCCCCGACAAAGCGGTCGCGTCCTTTCATGGCAAGGTCAGCCGCCCCCGTCGATAAACCAGCCGATATTACATGCTCATTAGTAAATAAGTCGCAAATAGCATCATAATCACAAAGTGCTGTCGGGTCGTTGTCATACTCCCAATTACCATAGTACAAGCGCTCCTTTGTCACTTTGTCCCTGGTATTACGGAGCGTATCTATGTAGTCCTCAGTAGCATAGGGATTATCCTGCACCAATGCTTGGATAAAAGCGTATGGGGCTTTCAGCTTGCCTTCTTTCCACGGTTTGTAGAACTCACGATAAAGCCAGTTCTTCTTCGGATTGCAAGTGATAAGTATCTTTCCGGATATTCCATACACATCATTCAAGTGCCGTCCTATACGCGTCTTCAAAACCTCAAATGCGAGGTGGTGAACCTGCCCGGCTTCTTCAATCCACCCTCCAGTAAACTCCTTGGAGCCCAATCGCTCATACATCGGGTCTTTGACGGGATAATATGTCAAGTCAAGAAAGATGATTTCCGCCCCATTCCCTAAAAGTATACCGTCATTGGTCTGCTTGTAGTCAGTGAATCGATGCCACTTTGCCACCTTGTCGAAAGTGACAGAGATAGACTCACGGCTATCTTTCAAATTATTTCGGCCAGCGAACCATCGAGTGCCCGGGAGATAGTAAGCACATTGCATAAGCCATTCACACCCAAGCCATGACTTTCCACCTCCACCGGCGCCACCATAACACAGAAACTTCGTAACATCGTCACGAAGGTAGTTATAGGCTAACCTCTGCTTTATATTGATCTTATATCCCATTACTTGACTTTCTCCGCATCTTCTGTATATGGTAGAAAATTAAATCCTTTGAACTCTTTTCCTGCATTCGTATGGTCCACCTCCTGCTTGTCAGCAAGCCCTAACTTTCGGGCAATGATATTCGCATTGAAAGCGCCGACACATGCGCCCTCAAACTGCTGCGTCTCGATTGTTTCTTCCACGCGCGCGATGACCTCCAAAAAATCTTCATTATTCTTATTTCTACATTCGGAACGAAAAGTGCTCCACCACTTGGAAGAAGCACCTACATAAATACAGAAACCGGTAAGGGAATACGGACGGGAAGTCGGGGAAACTTCTTGTTGTACTTGTTGCTCATTGACTGTCTCCACTTTCTTCCCCTTTTTCCTTTTTACCGGAACAGTCTTTTGAATGGCCTTTTTGGATAACCAGGGATTTTCATCACACCATTGGAAATACTCACATGCCGCCTCCCATAAGAGTTCTGGCGTGGAAAAGAGTTTATCCCTCCCATGCTTGCTCCTTAACATCCAAAATTTATTTCCTGTCGGTGCCGCCATATTATTTCTTCATTCTGATAATCTCTCCACAATGAGGACATGCAAGTTCAATATATTCAGTTCTTTCCTGCTCCAGACCTTCTTCAATACGTTCCGCCCTCTTCCTGAAAGATTCATTCTCTTGGCGATGCATTTCCTCACTGAATTCCTGTTTTGCCACTTCTGATTGCGACTCTTCCGTGCCATAATTGTTGGTCGGAATAAAATTCATGTCAAAACCGAGTAACTGGTCTATGGGTTCAAAAAAGAAGTCTTGCATATCTGCAGGTACATTCATTGTCCTAAGCTCACGTATCAGTTTCTCTTCATCCCATGACGCAAATTCTGATGTCTTATTATCTGCGATACGATACTGACGTGCCTTTTCCTCGTCCAAGTCAACAATGATGCACGGGACTTCTTTATATCCAAGATTCAAAAGGGCAAAATACCGTGTATGACCGACAATGATTTCAAAATTCTTATCCAACACAAGCGGCTGATTGAAACCATATTTCTTTATTGATTCTTCTACCGGCTTAACAGCCTTACTATTGTTTCGGGCATTATTCCAATACGGAATAATCCTATCTATTGCAATGCTCTGTATATCCATAGTTATAATTCTAATGAGTTTGTATGATGAACAATCTCTTTGATGGCTTTGCTGTATTCATAATTCCTGAACATCTTGGCAAAACCGGTAATATGCTTCAGCTTCACAAGCTCCAACGGCTCCATACCAAGCTTTCTGCAAATAACAGCATCCGACTCACCGTTTTTTATCATGTTATAAATGATGTTTGTCATGCCATCAACGGAATGCTTGCCACGGGCACGATTGTGACGGACCGTAGAAGCCATACGGTCGTTGATATCCTTGTCAATGACAACAATGGGAAGACGCCCACTATTGCGCTGGGCAATGTCCTTATACATGCGCGCGATAAGGTTACGATGAAACCCGTCGACAATAATATACTTTTGCTCCTCTTCACTCCAAATCGTAACAATTGGCTGTGTATATCCATCTTCACGAATGGAAGTATAAAGGAGCTGCATCTCCTGCTTTGCCACAGCGTTCGGATTATAGTTGTTCGCCTTCACCATATCCATCGGTACCCAAAGGACACGGTCCACCGGATTGGCCTTTTCAGGAGACAGAGAGAATAAAATCTGTCTTATCTCATTGAAGAAGTTTATTTTGTCTGGCACTTCATCAAGCATCCGGATGATTATTTCTTTTAGTTTTTCCATATTTATACTTTGATTTATGAACCAATAACCTATTATTCAACTTTGTCTGTTCAAAGTCCTCTGTAATGATACCACGGGCAAAGGCTCGATATATATCAATGCGATCGGAATCAGACCAGCCCGCAATCTTATCAACCACCGTATTTAGATTATTGGTAAAAATTACTTTATTCTTGCCTTCAGCTACGATATTGTCTATGAGATATTGCAGATATTCCGGCCAGTCCTTGAAACAGTTGGGATAGTTTCTTACCTCTTCAAAGGCATCCAACAAAAGATGGTTCGTTGTGCCAATATTGGGAATACGCATGTACATGGCATTATAAGCCTTCGGGTCAATCTCCTGCAAGTAAGGAATATTCTGATTACTGTTCTCATGGATAAGAGAAGATACCCTTGCAGAACGCAACGGTTCCTTTGAAAAGATATAGTTGTAGACCTTATTGTACTTCAACCGATTGGAGAAGATGTAATACCATATATCGCGATATGACCAATCATACAAAGGATATATAACAACACCATGGCTACAACGTTTTCCATATGTCATTCCTGGCAAGGTTTCCTTTCCCGTCAATCCAGCACGACGAGCTGGTGACTCTTCAATACGGACACCTCCCAAAGATATATAACCCTCTCCCAAGTGATGATATGCGATGGCATCAAACATATCCTTAAATCTGTCGACTCCATAGACGTTTTCCTTAAAAGAGACATCTTCTTTCTCACGCATCCACACTTTCCCTTGCTCCCAAGGGATAAACCAGTCACCACTGTTCGCATTCCATAACCGAAACGGAATTTGCACCCAAATAGGTTCCACCTCTGACAATGACATAATATAACGCATATACTCAACAGTATATGTGTACTCACATTCCTGATCGAGAAATATAACCGGCAACTTTTGAATGCCCAATTCACTTGTCACTTCCAAAGTAAGGTGCAGTAAGGCAGTACTATCCTTGCCTCCGGAGAAACAAACACCTAATCTGTTACCCATAGAAAACAACTTCCTTATCCGGTCTTTTGCCGCTTCATATACATTCTGCTCTGAATACAATATCATACGTTCGTCACGATATAATAGTTATCAAACTCCCTTACTTCACAATGAGGAAATCTTTCCTCCAGCTCACTCCTTGAATGACTGTAATGTTCCAGATTACAGCCGGTACGTTTATAAGTTACCGGATGATAATTCTCCTTGTAGAACATGAGGAAAATATTCTTTCCCTCGGGAATATCCGTCAGTGCTTCAATATCAATGTAACTGGCCGAGCCGAACAAAGCTACAATGCTATTGAATGTTGCAAACTTCAAATTGAGCAATTCAAACGGAATACACAAATTATTATACTCCGGATGCTTCTTTCTGAAAACATCAAGCATTTTACTACTTGAGTCAATACCCAAATATTCATCCGGAGACACTTTCAGAATATCAAGGAATAACCCCGTACCACATCCCACATCAAGAAAAATCCCTGGAACCTCAAAAAGCATTGAAGCAATCCTACGATTCTCCTCAATACTGGCTTTGTCTTTGAACAGAGAATCATAACTCTCTGCAACTGCATCATACTGATTTACTGCGTACATACTTTATTATTTTGATTTACAAAATAAAGATACCGAATAATCCACGAACGGACTATTCGGCATCAAAGAAGTTACTGACACGATTTGGCAGAAGATTTTGCTTTAGACAGCAATACCTTAATAAATCCAAACCTTCAATCTAACAATTACACCTAATGGTTAACATACATATCCGCTTGCTAAACCATATTATAAGATAGCAGAACAAAGGCTCATAATTTGCATAACTCCCACAAATCCGTACCTTTACAATGTGTTTTTCATAGTAATTAGCTTTAAGGTTAATAAAAAAGATTGGCTGTCTGGGATAGATAGCCTTTTTTTGTATCTATCAGTCACCTTTGTTCTCGTCCCTATACTTATGCTTCCAATAGCTATTTAAACAATTATATACAGTAACGCAAATTATCAAAACTGTTACAACAAACCCTCCCCAATCAAATTCCATATCCTACTTTATTACATTCCACTCACTTTCCATAATCACATGTTCACACTTATTACACCTATGCAGGTAAGTCGGAAACGGAGCTGTCGTATAATCTTCGACAGCAATTTCTATACTGCCACATTCCGGACACTCAATTTTTACCTCTTTAATACCGGAATAGTCCCAGAAAGACGGTTTCCCTTTCACGTTCTCGATAGGTTTGGAGTAAAGGATAGGATTAGCCAGTACCCAGTTATAACCCCCTTTCTCTGCCCAGATGGAAGAGTGATTCACAACACAATCCACAATTTCGACACTTCCAATGATGGCAGAATTTACATATCCATTGCCGCAAATAATCTCCCTCTGGAATCCAAGTGAAAAGCTATCCCATTGCCTTTTCGTAAATACACTATTAGGATTAATCATTTCCACGGGGACTGCGCTTGAATGAATCAGCACCCTTTGCCCTAAGTATTTCTTAGGACACGGCCAAGTGCGATTCTCGATGTCTTTGATGCCGTGGACTATCAGACTGGCCCATGGCTGTTTGATGGTTATTGCTTTCATCCTTCGCCTCCTTTCGGTAGTGCTGGTATCGGCCTCCAATGTGTGACATATCCAGTTTTGATGTATGGATAAATATTATACATCACTCTACGAGCCGCCATTTCACCTTCTTTTCCGTCTACTGTTATGACTTGCACTACTCCGGGAGAATCATCTTTCGGAATAGCCATTTCTACGCTTATCCACGGGGATTGCTTTGCCTGCCATTCGGCACCAGCTTTGAAAGCATCATATACATCTACTCCATCCCATTCTGGAAATTCTATACTTGGATTTGAATTGGGATGATTTGCTACATATTGTTTAGCTGTTTCTTCTACTGTCTGTCTCATAACTATTTAGAATATTGTTGTCTCTTTGTACAAGTACCAGTACCAAATGTACCAATCGGGCAATCATCACAATAAAAAGTTACGCTTCTATAATCTGCATCACTTCCACATGGATGTTCACTAAGCTCCATAACTTTATCATTCAGAAGCTGTACATCTTCTTTGAGCTTATTTACTTCAGCAATAGGGGCTAAAGCTCTATATTCTTGTTCTGTTAATATGTATTGCATAATTTATTCCTTTCTAAATTGTTATGCTCCAATTATCTCATCATTGATACGAAATATGCTATCGCTCACAAAATCGTATATCTTATACATAAGTTCCGGTTCCTGTTCCTTTGGGGAATAGACCATTACTCTTTTGCCTGCACCTTTCATCCATCCTGCTTCTGTGTTAGCAGACCGACCACAAGGAAGAACCATAACACAGACATCCGCCCACTTCATACCGTTAAAATCTGAATCAAATCCTTTTTGTGCAATCGGGTGATTAAGAGCTTCACGATATTGCTCTGTTGTCCAGTTTTGCCAGTTAGGGTCTATATCAGACCATTGGAAGCCACCATTACCATGAGGAGGATTCTTAAAATCGTAAACATCATGTCCTAAATCACGGAGAATACCTACAACGTCCTGTTGAAATACATTTCTCCAACTACTTGCTACATAATTTTTTGCCATATACTATAATTTTGATTTTTAAATTATTATTTTTGTATCGTTATTGTACTTGTGGCCGAATGGATAAGCTCCATCCGACAAATGGATATGTAGGTTCGAATCCTACCGGGTATATACTGTTACTAAAAATAAACAATCATTTTATGAAAGAATTCCTGCTATCAATTATAGCTGGGATGTTATCAAACAAAATATCAGATTGTATCAGAAATTGTCAGAACCCCATCCCAGTAACAGCGAAAACAACAACTTACTCCTACTTAAATCTTGGTTTTTACAAGCGTTTAAGGATAAGTGAAAAGGGTTGAGAGTAGACAGGGAGACGGATTTGCACCCCGTCTCCTTTTTATTTCTTTCTTATCTTGTTATACGTTAATAGACATTCTTTTAATATGCGCAAAACAATCATCCATAGCCTTGTCAAAAACTTCTTGACTTATGATATTTTTCTCAATTCGTTCCACGTATTCACCTGCGTAAGATGCAAGTTGGATGCTTGAATCACTATTACTTACATCTTCTCTGTTGTCAAAATATACATGGATGCAATCATATACTACTTCATCACCAATTTCATCAGTATTTACCCTAGCTATCGATGTGATTTTTTCGTAAGAAGTATGCGCCATGTGAATACACTTTCCAACGAGATATTGATATTTTGCCTTTTTTTTATCGGCTTCCTGTTTCTTTAGCTTCTGTATTTCAGCTTCTAATTTCTGTATTCTATTCATTTTTTATTTGTTTTACTCTAAACTTCAATTTCAAACTGCTCACTTTTAGCCGATGGCATTCGTTCAAGTAAAGATGATCCAACTGATACATAATACCCGTTTTCATTCTTGAGCGGAAGCCAAGCGCAATAAATTCCAGTCTTTTCATCCATAACAGGAATGCCAAACTTAGAAAGCGGTTCGCCATCAATACCTCTAAATTTTTTACGCCACTTGTCAATAAACTCTTTAGCATCCTTTTTGCGTTTATTCGGTTTCCAAAGAGGATTATCCTTGTACTCATTATTAGGAGAGAGTTTTTCTGGAACAAACGATTTCTCATTGAAGCCTATCAAATTGTAGCTCCACTCTGCAGTTATTCCAAACACCCAGCCATAACCGATAGCATCAGGTCTTGTACCGCAGTATTCTTGTACCATATCCTTTGCTTCTTCCTGTTCACGTAGAAGCTGCTCATTCATTTGTTTCAGTAGTTTCTCAAGCTCTGAACCTTGTTTTGCTATTATCTTCATTTTTGTATTGTTATTAGTTAATCCATTTCTGTTATTATACATCCAAACAACGCTCCTAAGTATTTCATGCCAAGATCGGAAACATAGTATGTGATTTGTTTCTCAATTTCAAATTCTCTTTTTGTAGCATATCCAAAAGACACAAGTTCTTCCCAATCATTATCAGGCTTAGAAACTATGTATCTGTTTCGATAAGAACAATATCTGTTCTTTTTCATATTTTCGTAACCAAGCCCAATAGCATGTTTCATCTTTTCTATTTGCCCAAATGACAATTTTATATCATTCATAGTTATTCCTCCTTTTTAATCTCTAATGAGCAAAAACCACCGGTTTCCGCTCGTATTAATACTTCATGTGCAGAAATGGCTTCTTTTTGCACATGTTAATCTCAATTCATTTTCCTCTTTCTATTCCGCTCGCTCTGTACCTCTGCCATACACATCTTGCACCATGACGCTTTCAGATGGTATTCCTTACCGTTACGACGGGCTATCCTATCGAAAAACCGGGATAACGGAAGCGCTCTACCACAGCGGGTGCACAGTTTACGCTCCACTCCGTCAACGACCACCCGGTTACGGGGTTTCCTCCTCACGATTTCACATGGCCCGCATTCGGACGCGCCGTACCTCCTGCAATATGCAAGTGAGTGCTTGCCGCACTTGGCGAAGGAGGTGCAATCCGAGCGGGGAACTGTCTGGTGAATGTTCATACGGCATCATTCATTAAGTCAAACAATGTGGGTGCGCTGACCTCCATCTCCGCCTCATACAGATATGAAAGACTATCTTTCCAGTAGTCGTAATTGAGTTCGGTAGATAGACCTTTCCTCCCCAAATTGATTGCGCAATACGGAACGGTGCCAATACCTCCGAACGGGTCAAACACCAGTTCACCCTTGTTTGAATACCGTTCAATCAACCTTTCGACAATATCTAACTGAAGGGGGCAGATGTGATTCTGCCGTTTCTTCTGCGACTGTTTCGTATTGAGCGTGCGCATCCGGGTGACATCATCCCATATCCAGGGTTTCTTGCTTACCGGGTCAACGGCCATGAATGTCTTTGGCAGTTTTCCGTATGCCTCCAGTTCCTCAGCAAACGATACGTGTTCCTCATAATCATAGACGTGCCCACGCTCGTAGTTCCTGAATAGGTGGCGTATCTTGTCTATTCCGGCCCCTTTCATATCCTCGTAACTCAATAGAGAGTTACCCGATGATTTCCAGCTTGCATGGGCATCTATCTGCCAACGGGCAAGCGAGTATTCACTCTTGTTCTTTGTCACCGGCAAATCAGCATAAGCCCGTGATGTGTCGGAAGGAAGCTTGCGGAAAAGAAGGACATACTCAGGACAACCGATACCCATCTTGGAGCCGTCCTTGCACATCTCGGTATAGCCCAACCTATAGGTCTGGTTATTCTCCCTTACCACATCCGTATCGACCGTGATACGCCCCATGTAGCGGAACCCATGTTTCATGTAGTGGAATACAGTCATTTCACTGAACGGGTCGATGGTGGGCATACCGTCACCAGTAGCGTTGCCGAACAAAACACGGTCTTTCACATGGATGCACGCTAACCTACCGGGTTTAAGAATACGCATCAGTTCAGGGGTAAGATAATCCATCTGCTCGAAGAACTTGCCGTTGTCCTCATTATGCCCGAAGTCGTTATAGGTCGGAGTGTACTCATAGTGGTTAGAGAACGGGATGCTGGTTACAATCAGGTCTACTGAATTACTTTCCATAGTCTGGCATTCAAGAACATTGTCATTATTGATTGCCCTCCACAGTTTACCGGACTTTTCTTCCCTGCTGGCAAACATCCACCGCATCATCTTTTCCTCTGCCTGCAAACCGAACAAACCGTTCTCGCGGACTATATCGGTCATCTTGGCTACCATCTCGCGGTGTTGCGCCCACTTCTGCATGAAGCTCTTGTATATCTCTCCCTCACTTTCCGCATAGACCAGATAAAGGTCAACCGGATGCTGCTGCATGAAACGGTAGATACGGGCTATCGCCTGGAACTTGTCGTTGAAACGGTAGTCAATGAACATGATTGCCTTGTGGCAGTGGTACTGGAAGTTTAGGCCTTCACCGAGCATCTCCGGTTTGGCAGCCAAATACTTCAGACGGCCGTCCTTAAAGTCCGCTATCACTTCGTCGGCTTCCTCATCATCCTGCGAGCCATATACAGCCTTACAGCCGGGTATGGCGTCACACAAAGCTTTCCTCTCATTCTCCAGGTCATGCCATAAAAGGAAATGGTCGTTCTTGTTTTCCGGGCGGTTGATAATCTCTACCACACGGGCAATCTTTTCCTGCATGTTGTCCCGGCGTTCTTTCGCTGCGTCGGCAAGTCCGAGAGCAGCCTCACGGAACATCTTCACTTGTCCGTCACGGTCGGTTCCTGCTGTGGAGTTGTCAACACTAACCACTTCTTCATGTACACGCAGTTCCGGCAATTCATATCCGGTATCGGGATAACCAAGGTCGGACGGTTTGGTGAGGAACAACGCCCATGTACTTATCCACAACCAGAACTCCTTCTCCTTGTGCGGATAAAGGGTAAGGTTATTCGCCTTCGTGCTGTCACGCTGAAAGAAACGGGTAAGCGCCTGCCCGGTATCCATCACACCGAGATAACCGGCATAATGTATCAGCTCCTTGTATCTGTTGGGCGATGGCGTGGCGGTGGCGACAAAGCGGTAGGGAACATCCGCAAACAAGGGAAGAAACTCCTGGTAGGTCTTGGTACCGAAACCACGTAATACGCTCGCTTCATCCAATGATGTTGCGGTGAAGTAGGAAGGTTCTATTCTTACACCATCTTCACCGTCGCGTACACGCTCGTAGTTCGTAACCATGATGTCAGTCGGGCATACCATCACATCAGCCATAGTTCGTACATAGGTCACTTTCATGTGCAGATGTTGTTCCGCTTGTGTAAGGAACTCAACGACTACACGCTTGGGACATACTATCAGTCCTTTGCCACCTTTGTGTTTCAGGACTACCCGAAGTATCTCCAACTGAGTAACGGTTTTCTGCATACCGAAACTGGAAAATATGGCACGGCAACCGCCGGACACCGCCCAGCGGACTGTATCTTTCACATGAGGATATAACGACGGGGTTAATTCATCCAGATTGACTTCAAACCCGGTCTGATGGCTGATGGCCATCTTGTCTTTCAGAAATTCTATATATTCTTTCATGCTGTCATTCGTTGTTTAATTAGATTTATATTCTTTTCCACAAGACCAATGATACGATTGTGATAAGGCGAAACACCATTGCATACCGCCCTTGACTGCTCTACTTTCAAAGTTTTCAAATTCAGTTCCACAGTCTCGATGCGTTTTCCTTCGGTGTCCTTTGCAGAAAGTATCAAAGAATCCGGCCTCTTGTAATAACCATTGTCATATACGCAATGGTGCATTGCCACACCTTCTTCCGCTATCTCGGCAACACTGCTTATCACCGTCACCATTATCTCACCGTCACCGAAGCACACACCGAAGAACTTCCCTTTATCCTCCTTGTACACCTTCTCCCACTCAGCAGCCTCCTTACGTCTTTTCTCTGCATTACGCTTCACCTCTACCCTGCGCTTGCGCTCCATCATCTTGTCGTGCTCTTCCTGAAGATTGGAAGGGCAAACATATTTAGCATTATGGGTATCAAGGTCGAGATAGGACAACGCTTCCAGATAGTCGAACCATAAAGAAGCGTTCTCGATGATGTAACGGTTCCGGTTGCAGATATTCAACGCATGACGGAACGGTATCTCGTAGTTGCCCTTACGTAACATATATTCAAAGACGGACAACTGCCCGGTCTTTGCCAAAGTCTCGGCTAAGGGGTTGGTAAGCAGCTGGCAAATAGTATCCACAACAGAAACCCGTACCATCTTCAATAATCGCCCCATCCAACCGTTGCGCCGGAGCAAGGGAATGACTGATGCACGCGGATAGAGAAAATTTCCCGTCACATCAAAGACATCGTTCATCTCGTAATACCCGGAAGCACTTCCGTTGTGCTGCTTAACATCTGTCTTGCTATCGTAATCCCAACTGAAATGAAACGGACTACGGGTGTATTTCTTCCCGGTTATCACTTCCTTGCCGTCATCCGTTATCCAATTCTGGAATACCTCATGGATGTACATATGGGTATCGCAACCATACACATTATCACGCAGCACATCGAATGTCCGTACTACCATCATGCCACGGAAGGATTGCACTACCGAATAGAGTCTTTCTTCGGAATTGGCCTTCCTGCTATGTCTGTGTTCCAAATTCAATGATTTCCCGCAGTTCGGGCAAATGTGAGATTCCATTTCCAACGACACTGCCAGCATCGGTTTGCTCACCGTGTCGATATAGCCGCAACACTGGCACCACACTTCACCTTTCTTCAAGTAGTAACCCACTTGAGGGAACAGAGAAATGGCATATCTCCGTTGCGCATCCGTCAATGGCGGCAGCTTGCCTGCCAGCTCCACGACATACTTTTCTAATTTCGTCCTCGGTTTCATAACTTTAGAACAATGACATCTGTTGTATTTCAGTTGCTCCTTTCCTTGTCCGTGACGTTTTTTTCCTAAGCGATGCATATTGCTCTTCGGTCAAACGTTTTATCGCCGCTTCACGAGCCGCTTTCTTCTCCTCTTCCGTCAGTTCTACGGGTTGAAGCGTGGAGATGGATGCACGGAGTCCAGCAGGCATCTTGCTCACTTTGATGTCATCCTCATCGTAATAGTGGATAGCCATCCCGAATACCTCCTCGTCTGTCATGGCTACGGCAGAGCCCCGTTTCCGTGCCTCTCCCATGATGTAAGAACAGCACTCATCCAAATTCTTGTTTTCTTTTGCGTAGGACTTGGCGAACAGTTCGTCAGTCTCGGCACGTTCATCAAGATGACTCTTGATAGCTTCTTTGAAAGTTTTGTTTTCCATAATTGCGTTACAAACAAGTTCTTAAACAGTAGTCCGCTATCCAATAACAGACAAAATAAAAAGCGGCATACGCTGCCAGGATTGACAGAATAGTCGCTATCAACTTTATATTCTTCATTTCAGATTCAGTTTTGCCCGTAAATCATCGGGCGGTTGATGGTTACGCTCTACCGGAGATTGTTGCTTTTCCATCACACGGTTATTATGTCGGCGGATGATAATATCCAACTCCTCCCCCCTTTCACGAAGGAATTTCCGGAACGCCTCACCAACAGTTATCGTATCGAAATAACCATAGAACTTACCATACCTTCCTAGCTTGAACCGTGCGACAAACAAAATGAACTCCGTCAGCTTGATGTAGTGGTACTGGGCAACGAGCAGACGTGAAAACTCATTTAAGGCATTTTCATCAGCGCCTTCTTTCGTAGAGGAAGCAAAATCAATGGTCAGTAACTGCGTCTTTACCCACAGAGACGAGGAACCATATCCGTACATCCGTTCAAGGTCTGACAGCGTGGGAGACTTCTCGCTGTACGCTTTCTCGATATCTGCAAGAAGCATAGACTGGAGTGATGTCGAATATACGGCAGAAGCCTTACTAAAGGTCGGGTATTTCTCCTTGATAGCTGATAGCATTACTTCCCTGCTCGATGGCTGCATATTCGTCAAGGAGGTTTCTTGCCTTTGCTGCCTTATCAGCATCCCGATTGTTTTGTCTTTGAGATTCATTTTTTCCATTGCCTTGCTGTTTTTTCTCGATTATCCAAAGATTTGCCCGGCTGTCCCAACGTTCCACTCTGGCACCAGTAGCCGTTTTCCAACCAAGACCGGAAAAGTGATTGTAGAAAATATCCGCTTGCATCTCCCAGTCCGACAGTTTGTCACGGAAATACTCTTTCACCTCTTCGGCAGTCGGTGGTATAAACTCCACTTTGGGCTTAACGGGTTTCTTTTTCGGTGGTGGGTCGGGTGGGAATAACTCGCCAGAGTTATCTTCCCCTATACTCTTAGTCTTATTCTTAGTCTTATATAAAGGGTTACCATTTTGGTTACCGTTTTGGTTACCGTTTTGGTTACCGTTTTGGTTACCGTTTTGGTTACCGTTTTGGTTACCTACAGAAACCAAAATGTAAGACGCTGCCTTTTCTCTCCTATTGCCTTCAATGAATTCAATCAGCCCCTTTTGCTTCAATCGGTTGCGCAAATCAATTATAGTCTTGTTACTATAACCTAATTCGGCTTGGATTAGACGTGTTGGTAATTCAAATGGGCAAAGCCAGTTCCGGATATTGCATTCTTTCAATAGAAAAAAGTAAAAGTCTGCTTCATATGCCGTCATCGGCTTATATCGTCGAATTTGCCAAAACTGATTGATATAATCTATATAGGTCATAATAGGTAAGAATTGACTTCATTCATAAACTCAGTAAGAGAATGGCATACCACATATTTATTTCGGAACTTTTCAGCCTCTCTCTGCCATCTTATCTGCTCCTCGCTTTGTTTCCCTTTCGGTCTCTTCATTTCGATGCAGAGAGCGGAAAATCCTTTCTTAGGTACAAGCAGTATCAAATCGGAAACACCCCTTACACTTCCCTCGTACTTCATTTGTGCTCCAGTCCTGGCATCACGCTTGCCACCATTTGGGACAGCAAACAACATAAGACTCAAAGACGGGTATTGAATCCGGAACCAAGTCAGACAGCTATGCTGTATCTGACTTTCCGATTGCGGTGTAGTTTGTTTCTTTCTCATAATCTTCCTTTGAATAAGTCCATAGCCATATCTACTACATTCTCCTTAACCACATCATCCGTTCCGGTAACACCGTTAGCTATACCTTTCTTTCGCTGGATAACATCATACATGTATTCATCAATGGTATTCTTACCAAGAAAGTAGTAACAGTTGACGTTATTTTTCTGCCCATTACGGTGTGCTCTATCTTCTGCCTGCTCACAGTCAGAAAAAGTCCATGGGAACTCGATGAAGGCTACACGACTGGAAGCAGTCAAGGTGAGCCCGGTACCGCCCGATTTGTAGTTAAGGATAATCAACGTACAATCCGGATTGTTCTGAAAAGCATCGACAGCCATCTGTTTCTGCGTAGCGTTATCCTCACCCGTAACCGTTACAGCTTTGGGAAACATCTTCTTCAGTTCCAATACTACTTCTTTTAGGTAGGCAAAGACAATCAGTTTCTCGCCTCCATCTATCACATCATGGATGAAATCAGCTGCCGCCTTGATTTTCCCACGTGCAGAGATGGCTTTCAAAATACCCATACGAACCATTACCTCACCTCTCATAGATTTAGCAATCTTCTCATCGTCTGCATTCTTGAAAACACGTAGGTATTGTATAAGGTCGCTTTCCGCTTTTTCATATTCAAGCTGTGTGGTGATATCCATCTCAATATACTGCCTCGTCTTGTCCGGAAGCTGGGTCAATACCTTGGCTTTTTCACGCCGGAAGAAACAGGTATTCCAAAGACGCCAGTTCAGTTCTTTCAGATTGGAGGCTTTCTTCGGCCCATTACAGAAACGTTCGGTGAATGTCTTATACCCTCCGAAATCCTCCAACCGTCCCATTATCTTAAGTTGCTGTATAAGGTCAGTATTATCGTTTACTACCGGTGTTCCCGTCAGTTCAAGAATGAAATCCTTGCCTTTACAGATCCCCTCAACAAACTTGCTCTGTTGGGTCTTGGTAGACTTACACTTATGCGACTCGTCAATGATTACAGACTTGAAAAGGGTTATACGTGGGTCAAAGGTGATTGATTTCAGCGTAAACCGCGTGTCATTCTTCACATCCAATACAAAGAACTTTTTCAGGCTCTCGTAGTTAGTGATGAAGATGTCACAACACTTGGTTTCAATGAAGCGCTGCCAAGTATTTTTGTTCTTGTCATCAAGGATTAACGCCTGCTTTCCAGCAAATTTCTTGAACTCACGCTGCCAATTTATTTTAAGTGCTGCCGGACATACAACAAGGCACGGATAGGATTTTGCAATCGTCACCGTGCCTATTGCCTGCAAGGTCTTACCGAGTCCCGGCTGGTCACCGAAGATACACCGTTTATGGGCCAGAGCATAGGCTATGCCCTCCTTCTGGTAATCGTACGGTTCAAGTAGCAATCCGTGGGGAACGGTCAGCTGCGGCATCGGAGCAATGTCAAAGCTTATATCGGCCTTTCTTTGCTCCGACCGTTGTACGGAACCACAAAATCCCTGCTGTACCGCCCATTTCGCCATTGTATCAACATACCATTCATCAGCCAAGTCAACCCACCACGCCTTTTCATTGAAAAGATATGCTTTCTTTGCGTTAGCCTTGACTGATGGAATATTGTTCACGCATTTAACCAACATCGGATGATACATGAATTTCAGTTTGAAGCCGTCCGGATATTTGGTGATACAAAAAGGTGCTGCCATATCAAGCTGCCGGCTCTTTAATCTTCACTTTTTTACTTTTGTTTCTCGGCTTCACTTTCTTCCCGTCAATCGTCAGAGTAGTGCCACTCTGTTCCACCACTTGTTTAAGGAACTCATTCGCTTCTTCTTCAAATGCAGCATCTCCCACCGGGTCGGCTGCAATGTCCGTAGGAATATCCCCATCGAACGGAAGTTCCTGCTGGACTACCGCCCATTTCTTAGCGGTAAGATACTGTTCCACTTCATAATTACATGCCTCAATTGCCTGCTGCAGTTCGAATGCATGCTTATATTCCTCGTTCTCATTGTTGAACATGGTAAACGGAGCTATAAGGTTAAGCACCTTCTTACTTTTAAGAAAACGTTTTCCAACCAATACCACACCTTCATTGTCATCCGAACCGCTAACTGTGTAGCCCGTGACCTCGAATGTAGAGAAGATTTCTTCCGGCAGTTCATCTATGGAGTCCTTTCCATCAGCTTCTTTCTGCTCACAGAGGAAAGCAAGGTGAGGAATCAATTCGTTAAACGCTGCACGTAAATCCTTATGGATAAGATTCTTTCCCTCAATGGTTACATTGTCCTCATTCTCATTCTTGAAAGAGGCAACAAGCGTGTTGTCTTTCGTGATTTTTGCTTTGGTGATATTCATTTCTACCTCCTGTCTTTATATTCGTTGATAAATTCGTTATAGTAACGGTCAGCCGGAAGAGGGAGCGTTATTCCCAGTTCGGCAGCAGCATCGGCCTGAACCTTATTTAGAAAGTCAGTCATCTGCACTGTATTGAGTTTCGATGTGCTTCCGGCAATGACCATTTCTTTTCCTCTGAAATACGAAGTCCTTCTGAGAAAGCGGTTACAATAGTAATCGTGTACATCCTGCTTGTCCGTCCCGGTCTCCTGCTCAATACAAGTAAACCACAACCACATAAGCGCATTCTGTGACAGCGTCCTTGGCTCTGTGAACCTTTCGATTTTTACACGATACCGACCATTACGAAGCTGGGAACACATGAAGTCAAAAGACTTGCTTATGTGTACCTCGCCGTTGACCTTTTCCAGAATCGCTTCTTGCGCCATTATTCCAACCCGAAAATTTTCTTATCCGTAATAAGTTCTTTGTTGACTTCCAGAAACTCAATAAAATGCTCACAGTGAGCGGTCAGCAGTTTAATCGTCTGCTCATGATTGTAAGTGTAATACTCCGGGTATTGCGTTCCGCTAATTAGTGGCGTCCGGCTGGTACCGCCCTTCATCTGATAGGCAGTGTACTCAAACGCTTTCACGCTTTCCATCTGACTGGAAGCAATCAGACAGTAAGGATATACATGGCGCTGCCAGCCGTGTTCATACTTGCCAAAATCATACTTAGATGTTGTCTTGATATCATATACGGTATCACGAACGAGCTCATCTATATACCCATAAAGCTCCACATCACCATAACGAGTGGGAATGACTGCGGACACAAAGACTTGGGACAATGCACCGGAAAAATACTTCGACTGCTCTATACACCAGCTACGGTCAAATAAGAAATTACGCTCTGGCGCGATATCAGTAGCAGGAAAATATACCTGAATGGTATTCGTTTCTCCATCACCGATAATGGTGTATGGCTCCCGTTCGCTTGGTATATGCTTTTTCTTGTGGATATAGCAGTCTATGACAGCATTAAAGGCCGTTCCTTTATCAGCTGCCTCACTCTCAAACGGGACACGGTTTATCGCATCAAGTAGGCTTTGCTTCAGCTCCGCTTCAATTACTTCCGGACTTTTCTTATATTCCCCCGTTTCATTATCGACATTCCAGAAGCTCTCTACTTGTTCATCAGCCCGTAAATACTGCTCGAATTTATCAAGCAGTGACGGGTAGAATCTGTATTTAGGCTGCTGGTTCATACCTTTTGCTGAGTTTGTTAAACTTCAAGCCAAGTCTCTTGCACTTCTCATTGAGCATCATGCCTGCCCGTACCTTGCTGTCAAAGATATGCGTCATGGTGTCTAAAGCTTCCCGAACAGAATTGGCAGATTGTGTATCAGTCACTTGTTCCACTGCGTCACGGATAGCATCAAGAACCGCGTCATATTCGGAAGAGAGTTTCGTCTGCTTCGTCTGATACTCCTTATAAGTACTGATGATTTTCGTCATGAAATCATTCTCACCCGTTACGGTACCGGACTCATCAATGATTACGGGAATTTTGATACGTGAAGGAAGATTACAAGTATTCTTCCCGTAGAACTTCTCGCAGGGGTCAAAAGAAATCGTTCTGTCCTTACCGATAGCCTCCATATAGCCGACCAAATCCAGCTCCTTAATCAAGTCACCTGCGGACGAACCGCCAATCTCCGGGCGTATCTGCTTTTCATCACCTACTTTCTCCTCACGTTCATGAGCCACGAAGATAACGGATTTGCCCATAAGTGTGACCTGATTAACGAAGTTGATGAACATGTTCTTACGTACTCCATAACCCTGCAGGGAAAGGGTACCATCCGCTTTCTTCATCTTCGGATTCGCTGCCATAATCGCCTTATCCATGAAAGAAAGCATCTTTCCGGCAGTATCAATCACAATAGTGGAAAACTCCTTGATTTCTTCGGACGAAAGTACCTGGTTCGTCTCGTCCCAGCTTGTAATCTGGACGGTCGGTACACGATGGGCGGCATTGACACGGTGAATACCGCCGTCATAATCGAACAATACCGGATTGGGAGCCGATAATGCAAGAGTTGTTTTTCCCATGCCAGGTTGGCCGTAAATCAGTGCTGACAAGGTAGTCTTAACGGTCAGCTCGTTAGGTCTTTTGATAAGTCCCATAATAGAAAATATTAAAGTGGTTAATAAAAAAATAGCCAAAGGAAAGCCCCGAAGCGTATTCTCCGGGGCGCAAACGACAAATACTCCTAATCCTATCCGATTTCGCATTACCTTTCAGATAGAGTCAACGGCTAACCGATGCCGCGCGGATGATTCCCTGCGCTATCTTCGCCCTACTTTCGGATTAAAAGCGGATTTTCTCTCATAAAGGGTTGTGGACGTTGACGGGCTCGAACCGCCAGTCTCCTCGAATGAGGTGTGTTAGCCATTACACCGAACGCCCATGTTCGCCCGCCCCATCTTCACAGACCGGGCAAGCAGGTCAACAAAGTTGCTCCCGGATAGGCGGTCAAGCCACACCGGGATAGTCACTTAAAACAAAAGCAAAATAAAAACTTAAATGAGGACTCTCACCTCACGTTGTCCTTTACAACGGTATTCTTGGTTAAACAATAGAAGTCGTGGGTAATACGGGACTTGAACGCCGTGACCTGTGCATGAAACCTTTAAATAATACCATGACAAATACCATGCACCGCTCTACCTAACTGAGCTAATTACCCGTGTCTGCCACGGCTCTCACGAGCGGCGGCAACTAACAATCTAACTTAAAAATCAATCTAATTTATGAGTAATACACTTCCTCCGCTGAGGTTTATATCTTGAATGCCTTCTTCATCTCCATAGCGAAGAAGAACGAATAGCATATTCCTATCACATTGTAGAACCAACATTCCATGTTTTCGTTGAATACCAACAAACAAGGAGTAGCTAATACATTAAGCAATAGCACGTTGAGAATCATTCTTTTCATGTTTCTTGTTTTTTCTCGGTTTTCTACGTTTGATTATTGCGAATTTCAGTACATCTGCCGCATTACAGAACCACTTTCCATTTTGCTTATTGGTGGGCTTATCACTTCTTATTTTTCCTTCCTCTATTAACTTTATAAGCCTTCCCAAGCCACCGACCAATGAAGCGGATTTTCTTTGACCGAAAGTTTCATTCTCCATAATGAACAATACATCTGCCAACTTCGCCTCTGCCGTTCCATCAATCAATATTGTAGAACGCCATTGATTGTTATGAGTGTATATCATACTTCCAAAAAATTAAAGTCATTACTATTCCTTTTACCAAACCTCATATACCGCATGGCTGTCCGTGTCCGTGAGGGTATTCTCATTCTCCGTAAATCAATATCATTGCAAGTGACCTGCATCAATAAGAACAGAATGGAGAATAGGAATTCAAGCCCGTGTCTGCGTAATTCCTTCAAATCAAAATCACGCTTAAGCCTATCACAAATCATATACAGAAGCAGTTCCGTATCTTTGGAGATACCCAGCTTCCGATATATCGCCCTTTTCTGGGTCTTGACAGTCCAAACCGATTTATTCAGATTGTCCGCCACCTCCTTGTCGGCAAGCCCCTTGCAGTACTCATTCGCGACAAGCAGTTCCGTAGGAGAAAGGGAAATCATCATGCGACCCTTTCCACATCAAAAATACCTTTCCTCTTGTCAACCTCCCCTACTTTCCAGTCAGCATCCTCAACGCAGAACTCCAATCTCAATCGGGGGATAATTGTCCCCTTTATGGAATTATACGCCTTAACCGGAAAAGTTAGAACTTCCCCTACCTCCATATCTCTCAAAGCCGGAGTGTAGTTTTCTGTGATTATTCGCTTTTTCATCGTTATAAATTTTAATGATTAATATTCGTGCCCCGATAAGCTCTCTCTGCTCTTCCCACCGGAGTTATCAGCTACTGTACTTCGCTGCATGACCGTTCGGGGCATGTCGGCTTCCTATTTCGCACCGTTACAAATCTTTCGCTCGTTCTGAACTTCCATTCAGACATCGTCGCAAATTCTTGCTACTCCGGGTATCTCTCGCGTCCTCTATGCTGGGATTGAGGGTAAGCGCCAGTATCGCTTTCTGGAACGGATTACTTAGGGCAATCACTCCATTTCGTTCTCCATCTCCCATCAAAGGGTAGGTTCAATGACCGGACGGAGAATCTTTCAATTCGCCCATGCAAGGCTTTGCACGCCACTTGCGCAAGTATTCATGTTAAGCGTACAGCTGTTCTGCATGGTATATGTAGCTGCCTTTTCTGCGAATAATTATCTTAATCGCCTACGTAACGGGAACCGAAGGCACCTTTGCTGTTCTGATTGTAGTAAGCTGAAGCTGGAGCGTTGCAGTAATCATAAGAACTTCTTCTTTCCGGTCGTACCAAAGCTGCTTTCATTACTTCTTTCTCAGCCTTTTTCGCTTCTTCATCAGCAACACGTTTCTTTTCGTTAGCCCAAGCGAGTTTCAAGCAATCACCGAAAGTCTGTACACCGTGAGTAAGCTGGTATAGCTTGAAATACTTTCTGTATATCTCGTGAGCCGCTTTCATAATCTTGTGTAAATCGTACTTTTTCATTGCCTTACTCCTTTTTAGGTATTACTTTAATTTTGCCAACTCAACTATTTTTCATTATTTTGTAGTCGTTGTTGACGTTGATGTTGCAAAGATAACACACATTTTGTGTGAAAACAAATAATTCAATGAAAATACACACATTTTGTGTGTTAATTAATGTAAACATGCCCAAAAAAGACTCTACATTACGTGTTATTGAACTTATCAAGGAGAAAAATATATCTCCAAAAGAGCTTCACGAAGCCACCGGTATTAAATATAACACAATAACAAATGCATTAGGAGATAACAATAGAAATTTTACAATAGAACAAATTGCCACTATATGTGAGGTTTTCGGCTTTAATCAAACATATTGTGTGTTTGGAACAGGAAATAAATACGGTTATAAACCATCTGATAAAATTGAGATAAAAGAGAATCTAAATTTTGATGATATAAAAAAAATATCCAATGAGATTTATGAAAAAGAGAAACTAATATCTTACCTCCAGTCTCAATTAGAAATCAAACAAAGCAATGCTCATATTGTAGAGAACTTAAATTACATGAGTGTTCCAGTAGTTCACATCAAAGCACAATGTGGTTATCTCGCCGGATATGGAGATACCGAATATATAGATACCTTGCCCACAATGCCGGTCATTGTAGACAAGACTTACCACGGGAAATACCGCATATTTGAAGCAGAAGGTGACAGCATGGATGATAACAGCAGGCTTGCCATCTGCGATGGCGACAAAGTTTTAGCAAGGGAGGTAAAACGTGACCTTTGGCTACCCAAACTTCATATCAACGATTGGTACTTTGTTATTGTACACCGTACAAACGGTATATCCATCAAACAAATTACCAATCAAGATGATAAAGGTAATATCACCTGCCACTCGCTCAATGAGTTATTCAATGACTACACCGTTAACCTTGATGATGTAGTGGAGATATACAATGTGATTAAGGTTGTTGAACGTAACATGAGACTATAAATATGGGATTATTTGATTTTTTCCATAAAAAAAACGATGAGAATAAAAAACACCAAGCCCAATCATCAAAGCTACCTTCTGACGCGCAAATAAGAGCTGTCGCAAGTATTGGGTTAAAATCAGACTGGAATACAGGAAGAACTAATGAGAATCTATTCCCTATGGCATTTGAATGGATTGAAACAGGACAATATACAAAAAAGCTCAGATTTAAGACCTTACGCTCCGAAAGTATTAACTACGCTCCTGAGTTGAGAAAATTTTGCGACCAAAACTTTTTTTTCTACGACGGCGAATGGTACTCAAACAAGATAACATTAGATTGTGGCTCTATTGGGAATGTTTTCATTAAATATCCTGGCAAATGTATGGTTGAGCTTATTGCTGACTTTGTGGAATTTGACGTTAACAATCCCAATGCGACACTCCAGCAAGCAGAAGATTATTCCGACATTTTGGAAATAGATTGCAGCCCAGAAGCCATACAGCACGGAGAGAAATTACATAAAGAGCTACTTTTAAAAGAAAAGGAAGAGCGAGAAAGGGAAGAAATTGAAGCTATAAAATCTAAAATAAGAGAAAAGAAACGTAAGCAAGACATAGAAAAAGCAGCATTGCAAGAACTAATGGATGAGGGAGAAATATTCCCAGAAGCTAATAAAAGGCCTCCTATTCCTAAAGAAGTTGTAGATGCTGTTTGGAATAGGGATGGAGGTAAATGCGTTTATTGTGGTTCCACTGAGAACTTGCATTTAGACCACATTATACCGTTTTCCAAAGGTGGTGATACCAGCGTGGAGAATCTTCAGCTTTTATGTCAGAAATGCAATCTGCAAAAATCAAACAAAATAGGATAAACTTATATTAGCTCTAAGTATGAAAATACATCATTATACTTCTATTGAAGCATTAGAAATGATTCTCAAGAACAAAAGTATAAAATTTAATCGTTTAGATCAAGTGGATGATAAAGCCGAATATAAATATGACTCAACAGTTTATGATACGAATATTAAATTAGGCAAATATACTTTTGTAAGTTGTTGGACTAAGCTGAAAGTGGAAAATATTGATTTATGGAATCGATACGGAAAGGGAAATAAAGGTGTAAGGATAAGTTTGGATGAGGATATGTTTGAAACTTACGATGTGGGAACTGTTAATAGGTCATTTTATAATAATAGGGAATATTATTTTGAAAATTTTGTAGTCAGTTCTTATATTAATAAAGTTAATCTTGTTGAGGTGAAATATGAACAAAATATTGAGCCATATTATAAAGAAGCTATCAAATGCTTTGATCAAGGATTTGCGTTTAAATATGACAATATTGGTATTTACAAGAAAAGAGAATGGGCATTACAGAACGAAAGCCGTTTCATTATTCACGCACAACCGTTTGAACCAGCCTTAATGAGCAGTCACCCTTTGAGTTTTCCGTTGGCTCTTGGCGCTGCCTATAAAAATGGAATGGAGTTGAGCGAAAAAGCTCTTTATATTCCATTAAAACAAGAAGCCTTAGAAGATTTAGAAATAATGATGGGACCTAAAACCACTGATGAAGATCTGAAAAAGGTTGAAAAGATACTGAGAGATTGTTATATGATAGCAGAAATCAAAGATAGTGCATTAAAGGGAGATTTGTGATATGACTATTATAGAGAATATTAGATTATGTTTGGCTAAGTATAGTAGTTCAATCCATTGCCAACTTTCGTAGTAAACGCCATCCATCATAAACCTAAAAGGGCACAATTTAAATAAAGACCAATATATCATTGAAGGTATAGCTGTAAAATTAGACAAATGAAAACCATAATATCTCAATGTGCGTCCACTTGTGAAGGAACAAACTATTGCCAACTCACCCCTACCTGCAAAGGCTGGGGGTGTCGGTTTCTTGCTACTCCCATAGATGAGTTGCCGACCACCGACAAGGAGAAAGCAAAACTATTCTCAAAGGTGTACCGGGAAGCGAAAGAAAAGGGTGTACTGGAATGTCCGCACTATCGTTCGCTTTTCATCGACGAGGTACTTGAAAACATAGGACGTATAAACAACTGAAATAACCCTATATTTTACCAAAACGAATCTTTGTATATTTTCAGATATGCCGCAATACCTTGTAAAACAGACAATAGTAATCATATCCGTGCTGTACTGGCAGTGTCGAGGTGATGAGTTCGAGTCTCATACGCTCCACTTAAACCACTGATTTACAATGAGTCAGTGGTTTTCTTTTTGTTAAGGGTTACGGGAGTTTTACTTAATAAAGCAAAAAACAGAGATATTTTTACCGTGAATCCTTACCGTAAATCCTTACCGTGATTATTGTAAACCACTGATAATCAATGTAAGTCTTAACACCGTATGCAACACCAATTTTTTCCCAACGAGCTCAGTGGAAAGTTCTATCTATCAGAGCCTAAAAGCAAGAAACCGACTTCCATTCTATTCATTGTCAATTTGAACAAGAAACAAATCAAGTTTCATTTAGGGGTAAAAGTCTACCCTAAACATTGGTGTACCGAAGTACAACGGGCATATACCAGTAAAATCATTCCATCTTCAGATAATCGCAATAACGAAATTGCAAACAATAGAATTACAGACATTTTTAACAGATTTATTCTATTTAAGGAGTATATTTGCAAAATTGACAATGAGAATAATTTAGAGATTGAAACCATTTTTAATAGTCCGTTAAAAATTCACCATATCGGCTAAGCGGCTTCTGCCACTATGCCAAAGAGTTCTTTGATAAGTTTA
>NZ_JAMZEE010000041.1:0-37902 GCF_024704895.1 Bacteroides muris (ex Fokt et al. 2023)
GGATTGATATTGCTTAATTTAACCGTAAAGATAATTCACTTTCGCGTATTAACATAATATACCCACAGGGTTTTCGGACTGATCCGAAAAAAGAAGAAGTTAATTTCGTGTTTTCACGAAATTAACTTCTTGCATATCTGATATTAATATGTTGTATACTGGAAATTAATATCTTATAAGGGCGGTATAAGGCCTTAACATTTAATGTTCAATTCATCCAGAATCTTGCGCATAGCTTCGAAAGTGGTGATTCTGGTCGGCACCAATGGCAGACGGAGCTTGTTCTCAATCATTCCCATTACGTTGAGCATGGCTTTTACTCCGGCAGGGTTACCATCTACAAACAGAAGCTTGAATAATTCGGCAAATTTGTGGTGAATGGTCAATGCATTGGCGTAGTCTCCTTGCAGTGCCAGGCGTACCATACGGCTGAACTCACGTGGGAACGCGTTTCCGATGACTGAGATGATACCGACGGCCCCTAGGGTAATCAGAGGGAAGGTAATGCCGTCATCACCTGAAATAACGTCGAAATTGGCCGGTTTGTTTTTGATGATGTCATCCATCTGCGTGATGTCGCCCGAAGCTTCTTTGACGGCTATCACATTCTTGAAATCGCGTGCAATGCGCAGGGTTGTTTCCGCCTTCATGTTCACACCGGTACGACCGGGGACATTATAAAGCACAATCGGCAAATCAGTTGCTTCCGATATGGCCTTATAATGCTGATATATACCCTCTTGCGAGGGTTTGTTGTAATATGGAACAACGGAAAGAATAGCATCTACTCCGGTGAAATCGTCATTTTTCAGTGTTTCCACTATGGCACGGGTGTTGTTTCCGCCTACGCCCAGCAGGATGGGAATTCTTCCGTTCACCCGCTCGATGACCATTTTCTTGATTTTCTTTTTCTCCTCTTCGGTCAGAGTCGGAGTTTCTGCTGTGGTGCCGAGTACGCACAAAAAGTCGGTATTGTTTTGAAGTTGATAGTCTACCAAACGCATCAACGCATCGTAGTCAACGCTTTCATCCTCTTTAAATGGAGTAATCAGCGCTACCCCCATTCCTTTCAATCTTGTCTGTATCATGAGTATTATAAAGTAATCTCTAATTAAATGACTCGCAAAAGTACGATTTTTTTCGATTTACCCTACAAATATAAGCCATAAAAAAGCTTTTTGTGGAAATCTGTTAGGATATCAATGTCAAAAACTCATCTTCGCTCATAATCTTAACTTCCAGTTTCTGTGCTTTCTCCAGTTTGGCAGGTCCCATATTTTCTCCGGCCAGGATAAAGCTGGTTTTGGAGGAGATGCTGCCGACGTTTTTTCCACCGTTTTTTTCAATCATCTCTTTGTATTCGTCCCGTGAGTGATGAGTGAATACGCCGCTGATGACGATGGACTGACCCGCCAGTTTGTCGGTGTATCCGCTGAGGTCTTCTTCCGTCCGGTGGAGTTGCAGGCCGTTTGCTTTCAGCCGTTCCACCAGCTCTCTGTTGGCGGGATTGGAGAAATAAGTTATGATGCTCTGCGCTATTTTTTCACCAATTTCATCGATGTTTTTCAGCTTTTCGATATCCGCGTTTTCCAGCTCTTCGATGTCCGTAAAGGACTTGGCTATTTTCTTGGCAACTGTTTCTCCCACGAAGCGTATGCCCAGTGCAAAGAGTACTCTTTCGAATGGCACTTCTTTACTTGCCGCGATACCGTTGACTATGTTTTCTGCCGATTTTTCGCCCATTCGTTCCAGGTTTTTGATGTCGTCGGTTTTGAGCTGGTATAAATCTGCAGTATCGTTTATCAGCCCTAATCGGTAGAACATATCTACGGTTTCAGGTCCCAGTCCGTCTATATTCATGGCTTTGCGGCTGATGAAATGCTCTATCTTCCCTTTAATCTGCGGAGGGCAAGCGGTTTCATTAGGGCAATAGTGGGCTGCTTCTCCTTCAAAACGTATCAGTTTACTGCCACATTCGGGACAATGAGTGATGAACTTCACTTTTTCACCGATAAGCATACCGCGGGCATCCTTATCGACTCCGGTTATTTTTGGGATGATTTCACCGCCTTTTTCCACATACACCATGTCGCCTATATGCAAGTCCAGTCCTTCGATAATATCTGCATTGTGCAGAGAGGCACGTTTCACAATGGTGCCGGACAGTTGCACGGGGTCCAGATTGGCAACCGGAGTCACTGCACCGGTACGTCCTACCTGATAGGTGACTTTGTTCAGCCGTGTCAGTGCACGTTCTGCCTGAAATTTGTATGCGATGGCCCATCGGGGGGACTTCGCTGTGAATCCCAAATTCTTCTGTTGTTTTAAACTGTTGACTTTTAACACAATACCATCAGTAGCCACCGGAAGATTCTTACGTTCTGTATCCCAATAATTGATATATTCGAAGACTTCCTCCAGGCTGTGGGCTTTTCTGGTGTGCTCTGATGTTTTAAATCCCCAGCTGGCGGCGGCTTGCAGATTCTCGTAATGGCCGTCACAGGGCAATTCCTCTCCCAATAGATAGTAGAGATAAGCATCCAGCTTTCTGGATGCTACGATAGCGGAATTCTGCAATTTCAATGTACCGGAAGCAGCATTGCGCGGATTGGCGAAAAGCGGTTCCTCACGTGCTTCCTTTTTCCGGTTCAGTTCTTCGAAGACCACCCAGGGCATCAGAATTTCCCCTCTGATTTCGAATGACTTAGGATAATTCCCATGGAGTACCAGCGGAATCGTCCGGATTGTCTTCACATTATCCGTCACGTTATCGCCCTTTTCACCGTCGCCACGGGTGACGGCACGCACCAGTTTGCCGTCCTCGTAAGTCAACGAGATGGAAGTGCCGTCATACTTCAGCTCGCAGCAGATTTCAAAATCTTCGTTCAGTGCTTTCTTTACCCGTTCGTAGAAGTCGGTCACTTCACTTTCGGAATAAGTGTTTCCTAATGAAAGCATGGGATATTTGTGTGCCACTTGTGTGAAATTCTTGTTCAAATCACTTCCTACACGCATCGTGGGCGAATTATCATCTTGGTATTCAGGATGTTTTTTCTCTAACTCTTGTAGCTCGCGCATGAGGTCGTCAAACTCCTTATCGGATATTTCAGGAGCATTCAGCACATAATAATTGTAGTTGTGCTGGTGTAATTCCGCACGGAGCTGGTCTATTTTTTCTTTTACAGTCATAGGGTTTTCGGATTGTTTGAACGCAAAAATACGGGTTTCTCCCCGAATATTTGTACTTTTGCAGCTTGAAATAGCTAAAATAAAGTTATATGCGCATTGACATTATCACAGTTTTGCCGGAGATGATTGAGGGATTCTTTAACTGCTCCATTATGAAACGTGCTCAAAATAAAGGGCTTGCAGAGATACATATCCATAATCTTCGTGATTATACGGAAGATAAGTACCGTCGTGTAGACGATTATCCGTTTGGCGGCTTTGCCGGAATGGTCATGAAGATAGAGCCGATAGAGCGGTGTATCAACGCCTTGAAGGCCGAGCGGGATTACGACGAGGTTATCTTTACGACCCCCGATGGTGAGCAGTTCAATCAGCCGATGGCAAATACTCTTTCCCTTGCCCAGAATCTCATCATTCTCTGCGGGCATTTCAAAGGGATAGATTACCGGATTCGCGAGCATCTCATCACCAAGGAAATCAGTATCGGCGACTATGTGTTGACTGGCGGAGAACTGGCGGCGGCTGTCATGGCAGATGCCATCGTCCGTATCATTCCGGGAGTGATTTCCGATGAGCAGTCTGCACTTTCAGATTCTTTTCAGGACAATCTGCTGGCCGCACCGGTCTATACACGTCCCGCTGATTACAATGGATGGAAGGTTCCGGATATTTTACTCTCCGGACATGAGGCCAAGATTAAGGAATGGGAGCTGCAACAGTCGTTGGAAAGGACCCGTAGATTGCGTCCGGATTTGTTGGGAGAGTAAGTTTACTGATGTAAATAAAAAGAAAAAGGACATTCGTCAATGAATGTCCTTTTTTATGAATATATATTGCGAATGGCAATCTCTTGTTATTCTTTATACCTCGAGTGCACCGATAATATCCTTTATAGACTGATAACCGTGTCTGTCAAGATAGTCATTTATTCCTTCTACCACTTTCACTGTAACCGCCGGATCAATGAAGTTTGCCGTACCAATCTGGATGGCAGAGGCACCTGCAAGCATGAATTCCACAGCATCTTTCCAGTTCATGATACCTCCCAAGCCTATGACGGGGATTTTTACCGCTTTGGCTACTTGCCATACCATACGTAAGGCAATGGGTTTCACGGCCGCACCGGACATGCCACCGGTTACAGTGGAGAGTATCGGACGCCTGCGTTCCGCGTCTATAGCCATTCCCAGCAGGGTATTGATGAGGGAAACACTGTCTGCACCGCCATTTTCGGCTGCGCGGGCTATTTCAGTGATGTCGGTAACGTTCGGGGAGAGCTTTACGATAAGTGTCTTTTTGTAAACTGAGCGCACGGCTTTCACCACTTCTTCGGCGCCCTTGGCGGTAACACCGAATGCCATTCCTCCTTGCTTCACGTTGGGGCAAGAGATGTTCAATTCTATGGCAGGAATTTTGTCAAGTTCATTAATGATTGCGGCTGTTTCGGCATAGTCTTCGATGGCAGAACCCGAAACATTCACAATCATGTTGGTCTGAATGTCCTTGATGCGGGGATAGATGTGTTCAACAAAGTAATGAACACCCTTATTTTGCAGTCCCACAGCGTTTAACATACCCGAAGGAGTCTCTGCCATGCGCGGATATGGATTGCCTTCACGTTTGTGAAGAGTGGTTCCCTTTACAATAATACCGCCTATTCGCGATAGTTCGATGAAATCGGCGAATTCTTCACCATATCCGAATGTTCCGGATGCAGTCATCACCGGATTATTCATTTGTAATTCACCAATATTTACACTTAAATCTGCCATAATAGTTTGTTTATATTAAAAACCGGACCTTCTTTACATACGCACAAATGACCTTCTGTGGTATTTTCTACACAGCATAGACAAGCGCCTATGCCACACGCCATCATATTTTCCAAAGATACTTCGCAACTGATGCCTTTACTTTTGGCATACTTTGCTACTGCCATCATCATCGGTTTCGGACCGCAAGTATATATCTGCTCGAAGCACACCTTATCTAATATGGAGTGTTGCGTTACATATCCCTTTTCTCCATGGCTGCCATCCTCAGTAGTGGTATATACCTCGCCATAGGCGGCAAACTGTTCTAATTGAAGCAAGTCCTTGTCACTTCTGGCACCCAGCAGGAATGTTGGCTTGCAGCCTTTCTTGGCAAGCTGTTCGCCTAAATATAACATAGGAGCTGTTCCTACACCTCCGCCTACCAACAAGAGCTTGTCTGAGGCTTTTTCAGGCATTGTGAAGCAGTTTCCCAGCGGAAGCACTACATTGATTATATCGCCTGCTTTTGCTTCGCCTAATCGCTTGGTTCCATCGCCTACAAGTTGGATTAAAAACCAGACTTCATTCCGTTGTCTATCTACATAATTGATGGAGATGGGGCGGCGTAAAAAAGTGGCAGGCGAGCCGTCCACACGAATTTCAGCAAATTGTCCCGGCAGCATTTCCGGAAGCTGGGACGGAGAAGTCAGCTTCAGCAGCACGTAGTTGGCGTGTAAGCGGAGGTTCTCCGTCACTGTCAGATCTAAAATATACTTTTTCATATCTATAAAGAGGGATGTTTTTCTTTTCGGATGCAAAGATAATGTAAACCGAGTGTAGAATAAAATGAACCCGTTTCTTTTTTATGCCGGGGCGTTAGTCTATTTCCATTCTCATTCTTCAATTTTCCGGTTTGAAAGTCTCGTAGGTATTATCATCAAAAAAAATTCTTATTTCAGTGATTTTTCTGGGAGGTCTTTCTTTGTATATAATCTCTTGTTTTACAATTTCTTTAGGCATTTTTGAGGATGTTTCTAATGCAATTTCCGTGCGATTCTCAGTTTCATCCAGCCCGTTGGTCAGATTTTCCGGATTCTCAGCAAATAGAGGATAGTCGAATCCATCATTTTCGGGTGAGTCCGGATTATTACTCATATTGCCTTGGCCGGTAAGCAGCCACTCCAAGTTTATATCATTGTAACGTTGATGCAATCGGAGAATAACTTCCGTACTTGGATATTTGTTACGCGGACCCAAGATGTGGGAAATGGTGGCTTGGGCCACACCGATGCTCTCGGCAAAAGCTCCTGCTGTCAGTTTCTCTCGGTCCATAACCATTTTGAATCTGTCTTTTATGCTCATGGCTTATGTGTTTATTACAATTGTATATGATAATTATTGGATTACAAAAGTAAAAAAACAGCGCCATAAAAGCAAATCAAAAATGTAATATTTTATATTTCACAAATGAAATACTGTTATTACAATATTAATTATTACAAATGCTATAGTAGGAATAATGAGCAAAATAGATATTTATTCAAGGTTTAATAAAATAATATATATGTATGGCTATTAGAGGTGTTATGCTATATTTATTTGGCATAAAATCCTATATTACATTTGTTTTTTGCCAATCCTTCGTATTATATAATCTGATAATTTGATAAAATAATATATATTATTGATATTTGCATAGTTATATCTTATAAACTAGTAGGTTAACCCCTACTCTATTATTTTTGTAAATCATTAGTTTACGGCATTAAATATCGTATTTTACATTTGTATTTTCAAATGTAATATCACGGTTGTTATATAATATTTTTAAATGTAGTGATTATGTAATGTCATATATTTACAATAGTAAATACTTGTAGTTGCAGATTACAACTATCGTACTCATGAAAAGCATGACAGATTCTTTTTATACCGATTTAAAGTCAGAGTGATTTTTACATTCCTCCTTACTAAGAAGAAAAAATGTGACATGAATAAGAAAATAAGATTCTCTCTTTATTGTCTGTTCTTCAGGATTTGAATCCTCGCCTTATTTCCGCATAAGTGGTCGATTCGTCGTGAAAAAACAATTCTCAAGGCTTATAAATGAGTGTAGTATATTGTGAATATGAGAGTTATCTCTTATTCTCTTGTCTGTATTGAAGGATGAAATAGAAAAAAGGGGGATAAATCCCCCTAAAAATAACAGAATGGTAGCAAATCAGTCGTTAGTGTAGAATCTTAAAGACCAGTTCCCGGAGGATATCTCCATCGCTTAGAGAGGAATTTCCTACTCCTTTGGATTTGGCATCTGAATATCGAATCTCTCCGATTATCTGCATGGTCTTTACACCGCTATAGCGACGCATGGCACTTAGGTATTCGCGAGACTGCCAGGGAGTTTTCAAGCCTATGAAGCCGGCAATGCCCTGCTCTGTTTTTTCGGGGGCATAGTATGCCAACATCAAGTTGGAGAAGAAACCGAAAAGTAAAGATAAAGTCATTTGAATAGGGTTTGTTTTCGGATTTTCTTCAAAATATTTTATTATTTTATTGGCCTTTAGTATATCTTTTTCTACGATGGCACTGCGAAGTTCAAAGTTATTATAATCCTTGCTGATTCCGATGTTGCGTTCTATCTGTTCGGGGGTGACGCGTGTCTGACCTTTTGGAAGAGTTATAATCAGTTTTTCCAGTTCTCCCGTAAGGCGGCTGAGGTCCGTACCTACGAAATCGGCAAGCATGGAGGTGGCTTTGGGTTCCAAGTCTACACCTTTGCGCTTCATGTATGAGGTGATGAATGCCGGTAACTGGGCATCCTTCACCTTCTTGGATTCGAACAAGACCCCCACCTTTTCTATTTCGGCAGCCAGTTTCTTCCTTCTGTCCAGTACTCCATGTTTGTGGCATAGGACAAGAATAGTGGAATTCAACGGCCTTTGCAGGTAGTATGAAAGTTCTTCCATGTTGCGGATGGCTTGTGCCTCTTTTACAACTACGACTTGGCGTTCGGACATCATCGGATAGCGCTTGGCCGCATTGATGACGGTAGCTATATCCACGTCTGCACCGTAAACTACGGTCAGGTTGAATTCCTTTTCGGTGTCAGTGAGAACGTTATCTGTGATATAGTCGGAGATGAGGTCTATGTAATACGATTCCTCGCCCATAAGATAGTAGATGGGGCGATATTGCTTGGCTCTCAGCTCCTTTAGAATATCATCACATGTGGTTTCTTGTTTTGCCATATATAAAGTAAAAGTGCTACGGGATGCCCATAAGGGACTACCAGTCGAATTTCAAGTGTTTTACGGTTTTTTTCTCATCAATAATCATGCGCAGGGATGCAATGCCGATTTCAACATGCTCATTTACATAGTTCTGGGTAACCAGATTGTCGCTCTTGTCGGTTTTTACACCTTCCGGAATCATCGGTTGGTCTGAAACCAACAGAAGGGCTCCCGTGGGAATATGATTGGCAAAACCACAACTGAACAAAGTCGCTGTCTCCATATCAACGGCCATGGCACGGGTTTTCTTCAGATATTCCTTGAATACCTCGTCATGTTCCCAGATGCGGCGGTTGGTGGTGTATACGGTACCAGTCCAGTAGTCGCGAGCATAGTCGCGGATGGCAGAAGAAACGGCGCGTTGCAACATAAATGCCGGGAGTGATGGAACTTCGGGTGGGAAGTAGTCGTTGGAAGTACCCTCGCCACGGATGGCGGCTATGGGAAGGATAAGGTCTCCTATTCTATTTTTCTTGTCTATGCCCCCGCACTTGCCCAGAAACAGACATGCCTTGGGTTTGATGGCGCTTAACAAGTCCATGATAATGGCGGCATTAGGGCTTCCCATGCCGAAGTTGATGATGGTCATTCCTTCCGCACTGGCAGATATCATGTTGGCATCTTTACCGAAAATGGGAACATTGAACTTTTCTGCGAAAATCTCTACGTACTTGTTGAAGTTGGTCAACAGAATGTACTCTCCAAAATCCTCCAGGTTACGTTTTGTGTAACGGGGCAGCCAATTGGCTACGATTTCTTCTTTTGTTTTCATAAGATTTCATTAAATTTGTGTTCCCAAAAGACGGGGAACCATTATTTAACTTACAAATGTAGTAAATGTTATCGTTAAACCTACCAGCATTCGATACTAAAATTGCCGTAAGAGACGGAAAAAATGTTATTTTCGATGTAATCCGTCGTCGTTATGTCGCCTTGACACCCGAAGAATGGGTACGGCAGCACTTCGTTCACTTTCTTCTTGTTCACAAGGGGTATCCGCAAGCGCTTATGGCAAATGAGGTGCAGGTACAGCTGAACGGTACAAAGAAACGCTGTGATACAGTGCTCTATCGGCGTGACCTCACTGCCCGGATGATTGTGGAATACAAGGCCCCCGAAATAGAAATCACCCAAAAGGTTTTCGACCAGATTACTCGCTACAACATGGTGCTGAAAGTGGATTATCTGGTTGTCAGCAACGGGCTTCAGCATTATTGTTGCCACATAGATTACGAGCATAACAGCTATACTTTTCTGCAAGATATACCCAAGTATCAAAATTTATAGAAGGAGCTGACGATAGCCTCCTTGTTTTTTAATCTTATCTTATCTCATCGTATACCATGCGTGATATGCGAGCGATGATGTCCGCATTGTCCTCGTCCGTCTCGTATGAGTCCATGACGAAGGCGGCAATGTAGTATTTCCGGCCGTCGGGAAGGATAACGAGTCCGGCATCATTATCCGCAGTTCTCATGCCGTCGGCATTGCGGTCGGAAGAGCCGGTCTTGTGTCCTACCACGGTTTGGGCTGGCAACATACCTTTCAGTTTGTTGGCACCGGTTTCAGTATCTATCATGGTCTGCCATAAGAAGTCTTTCAGCTCCTTGTTGGAGAACAACTCTTTTTCATCGGCCGTTCTCAGTAGTCGGACCATAGCGGAAGGAGTACTCCAGTTGCGGTATACAGCCTCGAAACTGGAGTGCATGTCATCTTCTGTTTCCGAGAGGTTGAAGGAGTCGATACCCAACCTGCGGATATAGTCATTGATATATTTAATACCTCCTACATGTTCTATCAAGATGTCACAGGCATTGTTGTCGCTTTGGGAAATACTGTATTGCATCAGTTTCCTAAGCGTAATCGTAAAATCCTGATTGGGAAATTTCTTCCGAAGGGGGCTGTAGGTATTGGGCAGCATTTGGGATGCCTTTATGGAAACAATGCTGTCCAGACTGATTCCCAGCTTGTCCATCTTGTCCAGTACGGCCAGTGCCACATGGAATTTGAATACACTAAGCAAGGGGAAGTGTACATGGTCGTTATATCGGAGCATATCTCCTTTGTCTGTCCATACGGCTATACCGACGGTGGCTTTCTTGTCTTTGAGTAGACTGTCAATCTGGTTTTCAAGTCTTGATACTTGCAGTGGTCGGATGGCGGTAGCCATGCAAGCGAACAAAGCAAGTATCGTGATGAAATATGCTTTCATGCTTTCAACATTTTATGGGTACGACAAAAAATCAGCATACAAAGATACATTTTTTGTTATGAATTCCTCTTTTTGCTGCTGAACTTTTCCTGCAACTTCTGCACCAATTCGTAGAAATTCGGGATATAGACCGTGGCGAGCAAGGTATTCAGTGCCATATCGAATACTACGGCACCTTCCCGGTGCGATGCGGTTTCCCGCTCCTGCTCGAGTTGCAAAAAGCTGCAAGCGGCATGACTCCGAATGCGAATGCAAGCGATGCCATCAGGATAGGTCTGCAGGCAGATATGCTCTGTCTGGAACGCCGCATCGCGGTTGGCTTTCTGTGCCATAGCCGCAGGACATAGGCATAATATGAGCAACGCAGTGCTCCAAGCTTTTATATTCATAAATAAAGGTTTAGGTGGTTATCTTTTTATGGGATTGATAACAACCTAAACCTTTATTTGTTTATGAGTATTTACTCGGTATACCCGAGTATCTTAGAAGGCATACCCGAAACCCACATTCAAGTAGATGGGATACATGGCAAAGGTAATTGTATTGAAATCTTTCTTGAAAATATCATTCAATCCCCATGTAAGGTCGGCAAATACACTCAGATGTTTGAAGGCACGCCAGTCTACACCAGCTTGCACGCCCCAGGCAAACTTGCGCAAGTCATCCGAAAAGTCGTAAGTGGCAATGGCACCGTCGGAGAAGTTTACCTTTTCTCCGGTGGAGTCTCCTTCACGCAAATAGCCTTCATATACATGTCCGGAGAATTCCTCATCCATCAGATATGAGACATATATACCTGCTTTGGCCCGCAATCGTGAGTTGATTTTATATGCACCCAGCACGGGGACGGTGATGTAGGCATTGCGTACTTTAGTTTTTACTCCCCCGGTCCAGTTGCCTTTCAAACGGTTACCGTCATTTCCTATGATTTCCATGCCATAGTTCTTTACTGTCGCTTTGGTAATCATATTTTTGGTTTCCAGTCTTACACCGGTTATTACACCCCATTTTTTTGTTTTGCCCAACCATTTGATGGCATTTCCTTCCAGCATAAAGGCTAAGGTAGGATTATAGGCATCGATACTTCGTATTTCTACGGGTAATGGAAGCGGAGAAGTGCCGCCGATACTGACACCGGCCCTTATTTCATATTCCCAACCGTGTAGAGCGGCGTTTATAAGCGTACGGTTCTGGTTTTCTTGAGCGTATAAGGCAGTCTGCATACATCCCACCAGTACGATAAATGCTAATATTTTCTTTATCATGTTGTATTCCAATTCTATATGATTCTTATTCGTAAATCAGTTCCACTTCGTCTATAAGTAAAGTGCTTCCTGGAGCACCCTCAAAAGTGGCACCATCCTTGCTTGAGGCAAATATGATGCCTATCTTATATTCTCCTTTAGCCAGTCTGGCTTCGTCAATCTTCTTTCCGTACCGTTGGTAGTCGAAAGGTATATCAAAGAATTTCCATTCGTCTCCTTCTGTTTCTTGCGGATTGGAAACTAAAGCAAGAGCCACCATGCTGGAGTGTTCGTAGTTTTGATTCGGCAGATTTCCATCCAGTGTTACATCTGTCCCCTTTCCTGCACTGTCATATTTTACTCCATCATAAAATATTGCATAGATATTGAATATATCTTTTCGGGAGGTATATTCGCCATTTTCATAAAATTGTTCTCCGGCCTTATACTTATAGTATCCAGTCAGTCGTAAAGGTTTATTGTAGAAAGGAGTACCGAAGCGCGTAGCACTAAGCGGATTGGTAATAGCATTCAGCATGTCGAAACTGCCGATAAACAGATTACCGGCGGCGATGGGCATACCTACCATGTTACCTAAGTCGCCAGTGAGGCGTGTTTCCAATTTCACACATTTTCCAGTTTTGCCATTGTCTATTTGGGTAGTAGGATAATCTTCTGTTGCGGCTTCACTCATAGCCCATTTGAATCCCTTATTACCACTTGCCCATGTCAATTCGTTACCGGAATCTTGCTCTTCGTAGAATTCCTGCCATACATTTTGCATGATTCTTACCTTTTCAAAGTGGTATGTGGTCGGAATGTTACTTGCCTTTTGTTCTCTGGCAGTAATGGCGTAGACACGATGCCAGGCCTTGTCTTCCGAAGTGACTGTATATCGTACTGGAGTCGTGAAGTTCTGAACACTCCCACTGGCAGGACTGATGGTAGCTCCCGGAGTCAATTCAAATATGGGGGCCAGACTTGTCATGTCCGTACCTTCTTTCACACTGATCCGTATTGGGTAGGCGTTCTGGCTTTCGTCGTACGACGGGTTCAGATCAATGTATGAATTTGCCAGTACATCTTCTTCAAAAGAGATGCCTGTTATATCAGCTTCAGCATTGGGTGCTTCATCTTTTATGCACGATGCCATCAATATTCCGAAAAGTGAATAGAGTATGAATAATTTGTTTAGTCTCATGCTTTTTAATTTAATTCTATTAATTTTTCAAGCAACAAAACTACTTCTTTTTTCTCTAATAGCAGGTTTTTATGAGCTTATTTAACAAAAAAACGGCAATAGGTGCTTTACTATTGCCGTTTTATATATAGAAAATGTTCTATTTTTAATTATCTGAGCCGATATGTACGATTTTTCTTTTTGCTCTTACTGGCTTTTCCTTTACAACTTCCACTTTCTGTTCGGGAGTTATACCTGCCAATTCCGGGTCAATCATGATACGGCCACAATATTCGCAAACGATAATTTTCTTGCGTGAGCGGATGTCCAATTGTCTCTGGGGCGGAATCTTGTTGAAGCAACCACCGCAAGCATCACGCTGTACGTATACAATACCCAGTCCATTGCGTGAATTCTTACGGATACGTTTGAAGGACTGAAGCAGACGGGGTTCAATCTTTGTTTCCAGTTCTTTGGCCTTGTCTCTCAGCTTCTCTTCCTCTTGCTTGGTTTCGGAGATGATTTCGTCCAGTTCGCTCTTCTTGACGTCGAGGTCTTTTTGTCTTTCTTCCAGCGCAGCAGTGCTTTCTGCCACTTCCTGAGACTTTTCTTCCTCTTGTGCTGCAAATTCCTTGATGCGCTTCTCGCAGAGTTCAATTTCCAATGTCTGGAATTCGATTTCCTTGCTCAAGAAGTCGTATTCACGGTTGTTGCGTACGTTGTCCTGCTGGTCTTTATATTTAGCTACAGAAGCCTTTGCGGTTTCAATTTCAACTTTCTTTCCTGCAATGGAGGATTTCAACTCGGCAACTTCTGCCTTGATTCTGTCTATACGGGTACTCAGACCGGCTATTTCGTCTTCCAAGTCCTGTACTTCCAGTGGAAGTTCACCTCTCAACGTCTTGATTTCATCGATTTTGGACAGCATTGTCTGCAATTGGAACAAAGCTTTCAACTTCTGTTCTACGGTCAATTCCTGAGGATCTTTTTTTGCTTCTTTAGCCATTTTACTTACATGTATTTTATGGGGTTTGTATTCACCTTGGTCATCTGGACCTCAAAATGAGGAAACAAATCCCGGATTATTGTATAAAATATTTCTTTCGTATATTGCTCACTTTCATAATGCCCTATTTCAGCCAATAATATATCGGTATCATGTCCGAAATAGTCGTGGTATTTTATCTCGCCGGTGATAAAGACATCTGCACGGTTGCGGATGGCAAGCGGCATCAGGAAAGCGCCGGCGCCGCCACACAATGCAACAGTCTGTATTTCCCGCCCGAGGAGTTTGTTATGTCTGAGACACCCTACTTCGAAGGTTTTCTTTATCCGTTTCAGGAATTCAAGTTCTGTCTCCGGTACTTCCAATTCGCCAATGACACCGGCTCCGGCTTGTGGCCATGAGTTTTGCAAGGGATAAATATCATAGACCGGTTCTTCATATGGATGTGCCGCAAGCAGTGCCTTGACAGCTTCCGCTTTTTTGTAGGCGGGTATGATTGTCTCAATACGTACTTCACGTTCGGTATGTAGCTCCCCTATCGCTCCACAGTATGGATGGGCGCCTTCCCGGGCTCGGAATGTCCCCTCGCCTTCCATGTTATAACTGCACAAATCATAGTTGCCGATATTGCCGCATCCAGCGTCGAACAAGGCTTTCCTCACGTCTTCCGCTTGGGCGGTCGGTACAAATGTGGTCAGCTTTACCAGCGCATTTTCCTTGGCTTCCAGGATACGAACATTTCTTAAACCTATTTTTTCGGCAATTTTGAAGTTCACTCCTCCCCGCGCATTATCCAGGTTGGTGTGCGCAGCATAAACAACGATGTCATTCTTGATGGCTTTCAAGATACAACGTTCCACATAATCCCTGCCCGTGATGGATTTATACCCTTTGAAAATGAGAGGGTGATGTGATATAACCACATTATACCCCAATGCAATGGCTTCATCCAGTACAGCTTCAGTAACGTCAAGACACAACAAAGCCCCTGTTGCTTCCGCATCTGTCAATCCGATTTGCAGGCCGGCATTATCAAATCCGTCTTGCAATGGCAGAGGCGCGAACCGTTCAAGGGCGCTTACTAATTCCTTAATTTTCATTGTGAACAGAAAATTTGGTTGCAAATATAGTAAAAAGCAATGGATTAAAAAGAATTCCAGTTTAAAAAAAGTCTTGTAGGCTGTATATTTATATATAATTGAACTATTTTTGTGGGTACAATATGGTTATTTATGCTCCTCTTTTCCCTTCTTCTCCACCATCACCGGCAGTAGCTTGCCGTAAGCATCAAACGACTTGCGGGAAGCCAGAGAAATTGTAATCATCAGTGACAGCATGGAGGCGGTAAAGGTGATGACCATAATCATCATCTGATATTTGATGGCCACATTCGGGCTGCTGCCACCCAATATCTGGCCAATCATGGTTCCCGGAAAAGCAACCAGCCCCATCACGGATATATTGGCAATCAGCGGACTGAAGGATTTGATGATGGCTTGGCGGATGAAAGGTGCCTGTGCTTCCGCTTTTGTAGCACCATTGCCGAGAAGATACCGGTAAAGCTGTTGTTCCCGTTTCAGTCCACTATAATAGGTGTTGAGGGCTATGACGTTACTGGATAGCATGTTGCCCATCAGTATGCCGAAAATAGGGATGAAATACCGGGCGCTGAATACGTTTTCCACTCTCAGTACTATTCCGATAAAGTACAAGCCTACACATACTACACTGCATAAGAAACCTGCGGATATGGGCAGGAGCAGAATCTTCCTCTTCAATTGTGTTCGTGCCAATGCCGTCTGCGATGCTACAAATATCATGACAATTACCCATAGAAAGTTTATCCACGGGTTATCCCATAAAAAGAGGTAGTTCAAGTATATGCCGATGAAGAACAACTGGACAATCATGCGTGCCGTACCTATCACAGTAGCGCGCAACAGTCCGGTCTTGAACTTCCAGATGTAAAACAGCGGTATTAATAATAGCAATAATCCGATGCCCAGGCTGAGGTATGATATATCTATGGTTCCCAATAGTGTGTATGTTATTTCATGATTATATGTCGGTCACATCCGTTGGCGAATCTTTTGTCATGGGATACGGTCAGTATGGCACTTCCATTTTCTGTCTGCCTGCGGAAGAAAGAGAGTACTTTTTCCGCGGAACCGGAGTCGAGAGCGGAAGTCGGTTCATCGACAATGGTCAGTGGTTTGCCAATCATTGAGGCTACGGCTATCATCATCCGTTGGCGTTGGCCTCCGGATATTTCGTTCACCCGTTTGTAATATAACTCTTGTTCCAGACCCAAATCCTCGAAACATGCAAATAAACGGGTTTCAGAAAAGGGTGTACCCCGGTTTGCCTTTAAACCGAAGGGCAATTGTACCATGTCCTTTACCCATTCCAGCGGCAATGCCAGTTCTTGTGGAATCCATGCAGTCTGCTTACGGACAACGTCGACGTTTCCTTTATCCAGCAGAATGCCGTTCAAGACGATGCGTCCTTCTTTTAACGGAGTAAATCCAAGTATGGCATTCAGCAGTGACGACTTTCCGCATCCCGAAGGGCCGGAGATACTGGCTATCTCTCCCCTTTCCAATTGCAGGTTGAAACCCGAGAAAAGTATATCGTTGCCGTAGGCGATACTGGCATTTTCTATTTGCAGCATGGTGTTCCTTTAATCTTTCTGTATCGCAAAGATAGTGCAAAAAAATATTTGTGCTATCTTTGACGCACTAATTAATTCAGGAAAGAAAGACTATGATACAGAATGAACGGGATTGCCGCCACGAACATGTGCTTGACGTGGCAAGGCAAATGCTGACTGCTGCGCGCACGGCACCGAAAGGAAAAGGTATTGATGTGATTGAAGCTGCGCTGGTTACGGGTGAAGACATTAAGAAGCTGTCTGAAAAGATGGTCGCTATGGTTGAAGAGCACGGTATGAAGTTCTTTCTCCGTGATGCGGACAACATTTTGCAGGCTGAATGTGTAATTATAATAGGTACGCGCGAGCAGACGCAAAGTTTGAATTGCGGACACTGCGGTTTTCCCACTTGTGCCGGTCGTCCGGAGGGAGTACCTTGTGCTTTGAATACGGTGGATGTAGGGATAGCTGTAGGTTCGGCTTGTGCCATGGCTGCCGATTTGAGGGTGGATACCCGTGTCATGTTTTCTGCCGGACTTGCCGCTCAGCGTTTGGATTGGCTGAAAGGATGCAAGACTGTCTTTGCCATTCCGGTGAGTGCATCCTCCAAGAATCCATTCTTCGACCGGAAACCGAAGGAAGATAAGTGATAATTGACGAGTAGAGGTTTACAATCATAGAGTAGAGGTTTAGAAGTCTGAAGTAGAGGTTTGGCAATTCTAAACCTAAGGTTTATTCTCCCTCTCTCTGCTAACTTAAAAAGTAACGAATTAGAAAAGATAAATAATATGGGATATTTTGTAGGACTGCCGCTGGGTGGTGCCGCAGAGAAGGACTGTCAGGTGCGTTTTGGCAAGAATATGACTTTTCAGGTAGAGACACGTGCTCCCCACTTGCCTGCCGAATGGGCTTTGCAAAGCGGCATACAGCTTACATGGCCCCATGCGGGTACAGACTGGACCTATATGTTGGACGAAGTGCAGGAATGTTTTGTAGCCATTGCCCACGAAATAGCCGCCCGGGAGACATTGCTGATTGTAACCCCAGAACCGGATGAGGTGAAGAAACAGATTCTCGGCAGGGTGAATATGGAAAATGTCCGTTTCCTGAAGTGTGAGACGAATGATACTTGGGCACGCGACCATGGAGCCATCACCCTACTGGATGCTGACGGTGTATCTCTGCTCGACTTTAAGTTCAACGGGTGGGGATTGAAGTTTGCATCCGATAAGGATAATTTGATTACGCGTCGTGCGGTGGAGTCGGAAGTGATGAAAGGAAAGTATGTAAATCGCTTGGGGTTTGTCCTTGAAGGCGGTTCCATCGAAAGTGACGGCATGGGTACGTTGCTCACCACCTCCGAATGCCTGCTTTCGCCTAACCGGAACGGACAGATGAACCGGGTGGAAATTGAGGAATATCTTCGTTCCGTCTTTCACCTGCAACGTGTTCTTTGGCTGGACTACGGTTATTTGGCAGGTGACGATACGGACAGTCATATAGACACGCTGGCCCGTTTCTGCCCTGCCGACACGATAGCCTATGTACAATGCAAGGATGCGGATGATGAGCATTACGAAGAACTGCATCGCATGGAGGAGCAACTGAAGACTTTCCGTACGTTGAAGGGGGAACCTTACCGTTTGCTGGCTTTGCCCATGGCCGATAAGATAGAAGAGGAAGGGGAACGGCTTCCTGCCACTTACGCTAATTTCTTGATTCTGAATGATGCAGTGCTTTACCCCACCTATCGCCAGCCGGAGAATGATGCCCGCGCGGGGGAAGTGTTGCGGGAGGCTTTTCCCGGTTATGAAATTATCGGGATAGATTGCTGTGCTTTGATTAAGCAACACGGCTCTTTGCATTGTGTTACCATGCAATATCCCGTAGGGGTGTTGAAGTAATGTCGATTATACATAGTAAAACAATAAACCATAGAATAAGATGACAAGAAAAATAAAAGTAGGTATTATCCAGCAGGCCAATACCAAGGACCTCAGGACTAATTTAATGAATTTGGCCAAAAGTATAGAGGCATGTGCGGCGCATGGGGCTCAATTGGTTGTTTTGCAGGAGCTGCATAACTCTCTGTATTTCTGTCAGACGGAAAACACGCAGTTGTTCGACTTGGCAGAACCGATTCCCGGTCCTTCTACGGGATTCTATTCAGAGTTGGCTGCTGCCAACGATATTGTGCTGGTCACTTCTCTGTTCGAGAAACGCGCTCCCGGATTGTATCATAACACAGCGGTTGTTTTTGAACGTGACGGCAGCATTGCCGGGAAATACCGGAAGATGCATATTCCTGATGACCCCGCCTATTATGAGAAATTCTATTTTACTCCCGGTGATATAGGCTTCGAACCTATTCAGACATCTTTGGGCAAATTGGGAGTTTTGGTGTGCTGGGACCAATGGTATCCGGAAGCAGCACGTCTGATGGCGCTGAAGGGAGCTGAAATACTGATATATCCTACGGCTATCGGTTGGGAAAGCAGTGATACGGATGATGAAAAGGCGCGTCAGCTCAATGCTTGGATTATCTCCCAGCGTGGACATGCTGTGGCCAACGGCTTGCCGGTTGTTTCAGTGAACCGTGTGGGACATGAGCCGGATCCTTCCATGCAGACCAATGGTATCTTGTTTTGGGGAAATAGTTTTGTGGCCGGACCGCAAGGCGAGTTCCTGGCCCAAGCAGGAAACGAACGGCCGGAAAATATCGTTGTAGAGGTGGACTTGGAACGTTCGGAAAATGTACGCCGTTGGTGGCCTTTCCTGCGCGACCGCAGAATTGATGCCTATGCCGGATTGACAAAACGATTTCTTGACTGATAACGACGGGGATCTCTGGGGGAGAACTAACGGAATGTCACCCGTTTGTTCATCAGGAAATTGACACTTCCGTAGATGAATAATCCCAGGAACTGGGCAAGGTATTCGTTGCAGTCCAGTCCCTCCACCAGCCCTATGAGGAAAAGGAATTGCGCTCCGTAAGCCATTCCGAAAGCTATAGAAAAGAGCAGCACTTGTCGCCAAGTGTTGCTCTTTTTTTCTGTAGGGAATATCCAATACTTGCACCAGATGAAGTTGTGTATCTGTGCAAGTATATATGCGGTTACATTGGAGAGCATATAGTTGATGTCCAGTTCGTCCATCATTACCCAAACGGTAACAGCCATAATCAAGGCATTCAGCGTGCCGATTACCGCAAAACGAAAAATGCGTGCAGACTCTTTCACTCTCCTACTCTGTATCTGCTTTTACTCTTTCACTTCAACAGTCAGATTCAGTTCGTCCAGCTGCTTCTGGTCAATAGCCGAAGGTGCATCCAGCATTACATCGCGTCCACTGTTGTTTTTGGGGAATGCAATGCAGTCGCGGATACTGTCGAGACCTGCGAAGATGCTGACCCAACGGTCCAGACCGTATGCCAGACCACCGTGAGGAGGTGCACCGTATTTGAAGGCATTCATCAGGAAGCCGAACTGCTCCTGAGCCTTCTCCGGAGTGAACCCGAGAATCTCAAACATTTTGGCTTGCAACTGTGCATCGTGGATACGGATAGAACCTCCACCCACTTCAATACCGTTGCACACCATGTCGTATGCATCTGCCCGGACAGCTGCCGGGTTGGTGTCCAGCAAAGGAATATCTTCGTCTTTCGGATGGGTGAACGGATGGTGCATAGCCATCAGGCGGCCTTCTTCATCACTCCACTCAAACATTGGAAAGTCAACCACCCAGAGGCAGACGAACTTGTTCTTGTCGCGCAGTCCCAGTTGGTTACCCATTTCAAGACGCAACTCGTTCAGTTGCTTGCGGGTCTTCATGGCATCGTCACCGCTCAGAATCAGAATCAGGTCACCAGGCTTGGCGTTGAAAGCAGCCTTCATTTCCTGTAATACTTCCTGCGTATAGAACTTGTCGACACTTGATTTTACGTTGCCATCTGCCTCCACGCGCGCATATACCATACCTTTGGCACCGATTTGCGGTCTTTTCACGAATTCGGTCAGCGCATCCAGTTGTTTACGTGTATAATGTGCGGCGCCTTCTGCGCAGATACCACCGATGTAGGCTGCATTGTCGAATACCGGGAATCCGTGTCCTTTCATGATGTCCATCAGTTCCACAAACTTCATGCCGAAACGAAGGTCGGGCTTGTCGCTACCGTAATACTTCATGGCATCTGCCCACGGCATACGCATGAACGGTTCGTCCATCTCTACACCACGGATTTCCTTAAACAGATATTTGGCCATGCCTTCAAAGAGGTTGATGACGTCATCCTGCTCCACAAAAGACATTTCGCAGTCAATCTGTGTGAATTCCGGCTGGCGGTCGGCACGCAGGTCTTCGTCACGGAAACATTTGGCTATCTGAAAGTAACGGTCGAAACCGGAAACCATCAACAATTGCTTCAGTGTCTGCGGGCTTTGAGGCAAGGCATAGAATTGTCCCGGGTTCATACGTGAAGGAACAACGAAATCGCGTGCACCTTCGGGTGTGGAACCTACCAGAATAGGAGTTTCCACTTCGATGAATCCCTGATTGTCCAAATATTTGCGTACTTCAATTGTCATTTTATGACGAAGTTCCAGATTGTTGCGTACGTTGGCACGGCGCAAGTCCAGATAACGGTACTTCATGCGGATATCGTCGCCACCGTCCGTATTTTCCTCGATGGTGAAGGGAGGGGTCAGGGATGAATTCAAGACATTCAGTTCCGATACGATGATTTCAATGTCTCCCGTCGGGATATGCTGGTTTTTACTGAAACGTTCGTTTACGGTACCTTTTACCTGAATTACGAATTCACGGCCCAAGTGGTTGGCACGCTCGCAAAGTTCGGCATTCACCTCTTCGTTGAACACTAATTGGGTAATTCCGTAACGGTCGCGGAGGTCAATGAAAGTCATACCTCCCATCTTACGGCTGCGCTGTACCCAACCTGCCAGCGTCACTTGCTTGTTAACATCGGAGATACGGAGTTCTCCGCAGGTGTGTGATCTATACATCTTTTTATTTACTGTTTGACGATTTACTTATTTACTATTTTGAACATGCAAAAATACATAAAACATATTATATGACGCATCAAAAGGGGAAAGTTATTTTCAGAAACTCCTTACAGTACCTTTTTATAGCATTACATTTTCGTCAGTTTTTTGAATTGTCTTTTGCCTTTATCCAGTATCATCTTGTTTTTGTGGGCGATGTCTTCCACAAAAGAATCATTAATCTGTTTCAGTCCGTTGATATAGTCCTGTGCCCGCTGCAAGACGTTCGTGTCTTTTTCCGCGTCGTGGGGAACAATGACCTGTAGCCCTTTCTTCATAATCTTTACATCTATATTCTCTCCCATCATCATCGGGTCACCGTCAAAGTGGACTACCCCCGGTTTGGAACGGTGAATACGGAGTGTCTGACAGCGGAATGTCTTAATCCGGCTGTTCTGGTCAATAGTCTTGTTGAAGAGCTGGAAAGAGAGTGACGGTACATCGAGTACGGTGAATGGCTCGAGTATGGTGACGTCCAGCAACCCGTCGTTCAATGTGGCTTGTGGGGCAATATAGGCATTGTTCCCATATTGTGATGCGTTTCCGCAGGCTATCAGAAACGCCTTGTATCGCAGGGTACTGCCATCCATTTCCAGTTCATAGGTTTCCGGACGGTACTTCAAGCTTTCAAGCAGGGTTTTTTCCAGATAAGTGAGCGGTCCTCGCCTTCCCGCTTTGGAGAATTGCAGGCTTACAAATGCGTCGAATCCCACACCGCAGGTACAGAAGAAAGGTACATTGTTGATTTTTCCGTAGTCAATGATGTCTATCAGTCCGTCATTAATGATGTCGATGGCCTTTTTGGGTTCCATCGGAATTTGCAGGTGGCGGGCAAGTCCGTTGCCGGAACCGCAGGGAATGATGCCCAAAGCGGTTTTTGTATGTACCAGTGAGCGGGCTATCTCATTGATGGTACCATCTCCCCCTATGGCGATGACGGCATGTGCATTTTCTTGCGCTTTTTGTGCCGCTATCTCTACAGCATGGCCTGCCCGTTCGGTATAAATCACTTCTTGTACATACCTTTCCTTATCCAGCTTTTCGTCGAGCCATTTCAGTATCTGTTCCTTACTTTGAGTGCCGGATATGGGGTTTATGATAAATGCTATTTTCTTCTTGTATTCGTTCATGCAAGGATTATTGCTATGCAGTTTTCCAACTGGCAAAAGTAATATAAATATCTGAAAAATTAACCATATAGTGCTTTTAAAAATAAGAATAAGTAGTTTTTTTAATGTAAATAGAACATATACCGACATATTTTGCTATCTTTGCCCCCTGTTTTTTTAAGACTTGTATTTAATAGAATTAAATATTCATTATATAAAAGATATTTCATGGGTTTACTACAAGACAAATTTGCGAAATACGACCTGCCGCAACAGTTTATGGCAAAAGGCGTATATCCTTATTTTCGCACAATCAACAGCCATCAGGATACAGAGGTAATGATGGATGGTAAAAAGGTTCTGATGTTTGGCTCCAATGCATATATGGGACTGACATACGACAAACGTATCATTGACGCCTCAATAGCTGCTACGGAAAAATATGGTACCGGCTGTGCCGGTTCCCGCTTTCTGAACGGAACACTCGATATACACGTTGAGCTGGAGAAGGAATTGGCTGAATTCGTGGGAAAAGATGAAGCGCTCTGCTTTTCTACCGGATTCACAGTAAACGAAGGCATTATTCCCGCCGTTGTGGGCCGTGGGGATTATATCATTTGCGATGACCGCGACCATGCTTCCATTGTAGACGGCCGTCGTCTTGCATTTGCCACTCAATTGAAGTACAAGCATAACGATATGGAAGCTTTGGAGAAGGAACTCCAGAAGTGCGAACCGGATGCTGTAAAGCTGATTGTCGTGGATGGAGTATTTTCCATGGAAGGCGACTTGGCCAATCTGCCCGAAATCGTCCGCTTGAAGAAGAAATACAATGCCAGCATTTACGTGGACGAAGCTCACGGCCTGGGTGTATTTGGAAAGCAAGGCCGTGGTGTCTGCGACCATTTCGGTGTTACCGAAGATGTAGACTTGATTATGGGTACATTCAGCAAATCATTGGCTTCTATCGGTGGTTTCGTGGCTGGAGACAAGGCGGTAATCAATTGGTTGCGCCATAACGCTCGTTCTTATATATTCCAGGCAAGTAGCACACCTGCCTCTACGGCTGCAGCTCGCGAAGCGCTTCATATCATCAAGTCCGAACCTGAACGCATTCAGCGTTTGTGGGACATCACCAACTATGCCTTGAAGAAGTTCCGCGATGCGGGTTTTGAAATCGGTGAGACAGAATCCCCTATTATTCCGCTCTATGTGCGTGATACGGAGAAAACATTTACAGTAACGAAGTTGGCTTTTGACGAAGGCATCTTTATCAATCCGGTTATTCCACCTGCATGCGCTCCGCAAGATACGTTGGTACGTGTAGCGTTGATGGCTACCCATACCGTAGAACAAGTGGATTACGCTGTAGAGAAGCTGACCAAGTGTTTCAAAGCACTGGATATCATCAAGTAAACTGATTCGAACAGATATTGGGAAAGCCGTTTAATGATTAATTAGGCGGCTTTTTGCTATAGACATAACGAAATAGGATAAAATCATAAAGTACATGAAAAAGAATTTCTTCATCATTGCCGCTGTAGTATGCGGAATGAGTTATAACACTACTGCCTATGCGCAGTTCAAAATCGGCGGAAAGAAAATCAATGTGACCAAAGCTGTCCAAGCCGGTACGGATGCTATCAAGGCTATTTCATTGTCCGACGCTGACATTGCAGCGATGAGCAAGGAGTATATGGAATGGATGGATACGCACAATCCGCTGACGAAACCCGAAACGGATTACGGCAAGCGTCTGGAGAAGCTGACCGGAAATATCAAGGAAGTGGACGGCTTGAAGGTAAACTTCGGTGTTTACGAAGTAATAGATGTGAATGCCTTTGCGTGTGGTGATGGCAGTGTACGCATCTGTGCCGGACTGATGGACATCATGACGGATGATGAAGTGATGGCAGTTGTCGGCCACGAGATAGGTCACGTCATCCATACGGATTCCAAGGATGCGATGAAGAATGCTTACCTTCGTTCGGCTGTGAAGAATGCTGCCGGCGCTGCAAGTTCTACGGTATCCAAATTGAGTGATTCTGAACTGGGTGCCATGGCCGAGGCATTGGCAGGTGCTCAATACTCCCAGAAGCAGGAGACGGAAGCGGATGATTATGGCTTTGAATTCTGCATCAAGAATAATCTCGATCCGTATGCCATGTACAATGCTTTGAACAAATTGCTTGAACTTTCAGCGGAGGCACCGAAGGAATCCAAGTTCCAGAAGATGTTCTCTTCTCATCCGGATACAGCCAAGCGCGTGGCACGTGCCAAGGAGAAAGCGGATGAATATATGAAGAATAAGAAATAACTGTCCGTTGCTTACTATATATGATGAAGTGGGATCAGAGGTTTCTCTGAATCCCACTTTTTTTGCGCCGAGACTTATGATATGGACTTCTGGGGAATCTGATAGTGATAATTCGTTAGTTCACAGTGCTGAACACTTTATTTTATCCATAGAAAACAAGGTGTTTTTATATGATGAAACGAACTGTTCTGAATAATGAAACAAAGTGTTCCCCCTAATGAAACAGATTGTTCGGTTAAGGGAAACACTTTGTTCTGTTTAGCAAAACACCTTTTATTTACCTATTTGCTTTTAAATCAGAATAATTTTAGTATGTTTGCCACATTATGAGAAACATGACTTTTGTATGAAAAAGAAAGACTTCCTCTTTATTTTTGTTCTGGTGATACTATTCCTGCCATTCTTTGTGAGTGAACCTGTTTACGATTGGTATAAGTCTTTCAACGCTGCACATGGCATGGTGATGAGTTTCATTAAATTCGGAATCCTTGCTACACTGGGTGAGATGCTGGGACTTCGCATCAGTGCCGGAGTCTATAGCCGGAAAGGATTTGGAGTGTTGCCTCGTACCGTAGTGTGGGGACTGCTGGGAATGGGTATCAATGCGGCCATGATAATCTTCTCCAAGGGTGTGCCACAATTCATGGAGTATATGGGAATGGCAAATGCCGCCGCCATTATAAATGGGGAATTCTGCCTGGACAAATTATGGATAGCCCTCGCTATTTCAGTTGCCATGAATACCATTTTCGCTCCGGTATTCATGACATTCCATAAGATTACGGATACGCATATCCTGAATTGTGGAGGTTCGCCTCGCAGCCTCCTCACTCCTATCCCGATGACCCGCATCATTACGCATCTAAATTGGGATGCGCAATGGAATTTTGTCTTCAAGAAAACAATTCCTTTTTTCTGGTATCCGGCACACACCATCACATTCCTCCTGCCAGGAGAAATGCGGGTGCTGTTTGCAGCGATATTGGGTGTGGTGCTCGGGGTATTACTGGCTATTGCGGCGCGGATGAAATGAGGTGACGGCTACCCGATATCCATTCAGGCATATCGTAAAGCAGGTGATGCCTATAGTAAAAAGCAAGGGTAGCAGAAAGTGAAAGACGTTTGGAGTGGCATGGTATGCAAATTGCTGTAGCCAATATGTCATAAAGAGATAAATGACAGGGACGGCTACGACGAATGCGATACCTACATAGCTAAGGAACGGATAATTGATAAGCCATAGAATCTGACGAGCGGATGCACCGTGAATTTTACGGATGCTTATTTCACGTTTACGCTGTGAGACGGCATAATGTGTGATGCCAAATAATCCGAAAAGAGTAAGGAATATACTGACACAGGCGTACATGAATAAGATATGCGAGAAGTGTGTTATGTCCTGATTGTAGGACACAAATTTCTGATACATATCATCATATTTCAAAGGAATGCCTGGATTTTTCTTTTCGTATGCTTCTCTTAGGAAATTAATGACTTTATCTTTATATCCGGCTTTTACCTTTATAACTAGAGTTGAGAAATTATCTTGTGGAGTATCATAAAGGAGTATTCGTAAGGGAGCCACTTGGTCTGTCATGGAGTACTTTTTGAAATCCTTTACTATACCGATAATTGTACCTTTTGTAAGTTCTTCTCTTTCGTGTACATACTTGGAAATGGGCTGTCCGATAGGATTTTCTCCTTCGGGCACCAATAAATCCACGAATGTTTCATTGATTAGTGCAGGTTGTGGAGTACGGGACATTAGGTGGAATATTTGCAGGGAGTCTTGCAGTTCAATATGATGCATTGTTAGGAATTCCAGACAATCCTCGTATAGTTCCAACATGAGCAGATTGTCACCGGAATCATCCTTGCCCGGGATTCCTAAACTCATCGGATATATTCCGGTATTGGAGGCTATTGCCGCTTCTACCCCTTCTATATTCTTCACCTCATCTATCCGGGTCTTTAGCGTCGGTTGTGCATTGGCATCTGTATATACATTAATAATATTCTCATAGTGCTTTTCTTCCTGCTTAATCAGATACATCTGTGAACGGATAATCATGAATGTACTCATCAAGCCAATGGAGATGATGAATTGTATGGTTACCAATAAGGCCACAATGAAACGTCTTTTGCGTCCGGTAAAGAAATGACGGTAATTAGTTTCGGATATGGAATGCAACCTATGACCCATATAACTTGCCGGTATGACAGACAATATTATGATAAACAACAAGATAAGAGGGAACACTTGCCATGAAAACAAATATTCCATTGTCAGTTTGGCAGAAACCATATGATTAAATGCAGGCAATAAGTCATTCATCAACAATAAAGATAAAAGGAAAGCGACAAGAACCATCAGAAAAGTATCCAAGAACAGTTGTTGGCGCATTTGTGATCTTGTGGCTCCCATTATGGATTCAATGTGAAGCATGTGCACTTGACGCAACAAACGGGAGAAACTCAGATTTATAAAGTTGAAACAACCGATGAATAGAATCAGTAATGCGGACAACAGCCCTACACCCAATAAGGTGCTCTGCTGATGTTTGATAACTTGATTACTGTCTTTTACCGTAGCGTCGAAATAAGATTCTTGCAATGTTTGGGTACGAAGATGTCCGTTTCCCAACAAAGTGGGCAGTTCTGTTTCTCCGAAACGTTGGCGGAATTTCTTTATATCCGTACCTTCTTTCAGCAATAGCATACAATCAGAGCTTTCAGTAGCTTCCAATGGTAGGAGTATGTCTGTCTGCATGATGCTTTGCTCTGGTTGGCCGAATACGGCAACGATGCGTCTGATACCTATTTTGCTCAATAGTATATCTACATTTTTTCCTATACAATCTGTTGTACCGAAACATTTCTTGGCAAACAGTTCACTTACAGCTATGTCTCCTGGTTTCAGTAATGCGTCTTGAACATCCCCTACTATATTATGGAAAGGGAAAAAAGCCGTTAATGTTGAATCTGCTGCTACCAAGCTCCAGCTTTGAAATTCTTGTCCTTCAATCTTTACCCTTACATTCTTGAATGTTTGCGTACGTAAGTAAGACTCTATTTCCGGAAACTGAGATACTATTTGAGGAACAGTTCCACCGTATATGAATGTACCTTCTACTGCCTGTTGGGCAAAAGGTAGAGTCTGGACTAAACGCAGAATACGATTTTTGTTGGGATTATTGTTCTCAACGTTATATTCGTGTATCACAAATGCCATCAACAAAGTGGTGCAGGCAATACCGACGACCAGACTGACAAGGGAAATGGCAACAAACAGTTTATTGCGTTTCCAGCTTCTCATGACTAATTTCAAGGAAAGGTAAGAATTCATATCATGTATATAAAAGGTTCGGGAAATCTATAGGTTGACGTTGTACGACTGGAATTTGTATTGCCAAACGCCCGCTTGCTGACAGGCACTTAGTAAATTCAAAAGTGGCATCAATCGTACATTGTCAACTCATAAATGAAACAGGGGTTATTACAAATTGGCTTCTGTCACCACTTGTCCGTCAAACAGATTGATGATGCGTCCGGCAAAACCGGCATCATGCTGTGAGTGTGTCACCATAACAATTGTGGTACCTTCTTTATTCAGCTCACTCAGCAGTTCCATCACTTCTTTTCCATTCTTTGAATCGAGGTTACCGGTAGGCTCATCGGCAAGTATCAGCTTAGGATTTGATACAACTGCACGTGCGATAGCGACACGCTGTTGTTGTCCGCCGGACAACTGTTGCGGAAAATGCTTACTGCGGTGCATGATTGCCATACGTTCCATGGCGGTTTCTACCCGGCGCTTGCGTTCGGCGGCAGGAATGCCCATGTAGAGTAGTGGCAGTTCGATGTTCTCGTATACATTCAGCTCATCAATCAGGTTGAAGCTTTGGAATACAAAACCGATGACTCCTTTCCGCAAGTTGGTACGTTGGGCTTCTGTATATTTGGATACTTCAGTCCCATTCAAATAATATTCTCCGGATGTAGGATTGTCCAACAGACCGAGAATGTTCAGTAGAGTGGATTTTCCGCAGCCCGAAGGTCCCATGATAGCGACAAACTCCCCTTCTTTCACTTCCATGTTTACGTCGTTCAAAGCCAGAGTCTGTACTTCCTCGGTCTTGAAAATCTTTTGTAGATTTACTGTCTTAATCATAATGCTTGGTTTTTATGGTTTATAAATATTTCATTTCTTATTCGTTTTTAATGACTTCTGCCGGATTCTGTTGTGCTGCCTGCCATACATTATTTGTCTCATAGTACGTTGTTTTATTTCATTATCAATTCTTCCGCCTCGCCAAAGGTATCATATCCCGTTGTAATTACCCAATCTCCGGGTTGCAAACCTTCCGTAATCTCGTATTGTTGCGGATTTTGGCGACCGATGCCAAGCGGCACGCGCACGGCTTTTGTCTTTGCGGCGTTCAGTTTGTAAATCCATTGTCCGCCAGTACTCTGGTAGAAGTTGCCGCGCGGAATGACGAGCGCCTCCTCCGGCTGGCCTAACTCAATCTGCACCCGGAAGCTCTTGCCTACACGCACATTGTCGGGCATGTCGCCCATGAAGACGAGGTCTACGTCGAACGTGCGGTCTTTGACTTCGGGAACCACTTTCGTGATGCGCAACGGGTATTTTCTTCCCTGATAATTGATGGTGGCGGGCAGCCCCGTAGTAATGCGGTCGATGTAGTATTCGCTCAGGGAAGTATGCACTTTATATTGGTCCAGCACCTTGATTTCTGCAATGCTTTCGCCGGAAGCGACCTGCTGTCCCGGAGTCACCTTGACAAAGCTGAGCTGGCCGGTGACGGGAGCTTTCACCACCAGGTTGCCGAGCCGTTCGCAGGCGCGTTCATACTTTTTCCGTTCCCGTTCGCGGTCGTTTCTGATGAGGTCTTTGCGGATGACGGTAACGGCAGAGTCATGACGGAGGCTTTCCCTTTGAAGATGGGCATTTTTCACTTTATAGTTGTATTCGTCCTCGGAAACTTCGAGCTGCGCTTTGCTCTTGATGCCCATGCGGTACTCTTCCTTGTCGAGGGCGAAACTCTTGCGCAGGCGGTTGAGATCATAGTCGGTCTGCAGGGCTTGTTGTTGTAGGTTCAGGCTTTTCTGTTCCATTTCAATCTCTTTTTCGCGGTAAGTGATGAGTTGCTTTTCCCAGTCGTCGTGCTGGTCTTCGATGCTGCGCAGCAGGTCGGGGTTTTCCAAGACAAGGATGGTGTCTCCTTGCCGAAGCAGGCTCCCCTCCTCTCCTATGATGCGTTCCACGCTTCCGGCTTCACGTGTATTGACCTTGATGGTAAGGATGGGCTGAATTATTCCCTCCACATCTACATATTCCATAAATTTGCCGTTCTTGACTTCGGCTATCTGTATGTTGTCTTGCTCGATATGTAGTTTGCTGGGACCCAGCGAAAGAGTGATTACATAGATTAGAAAGACAAGGAAGGCGGAACCTCCTGCCAGATAGTAGCGGTAACGGATGTACCAGGTTTTTTTTTCAAGTTTTATATCCATAATATTTACCATGTTATTTCTTTATCGAATATTTGTCTGTTGTCATCGCCACTCTCGGATTTAGATAATGCAGGTTTCATCGTTTGGCACTCGTTATCGCCTTATTATCAAAATAATATTGATTATCCACAATCTTATCCAAGTCTTCCGATAATGGCTTGTTGTTTTCAAAATCATAAAGCGTCAGACTCCGCAATGTATAATACAGGCTCCAGTAATTGTATAGAGTCGTGACATAATTTCTCCGTGCCGTATCTTTTTCTGCAATCGAAGCATTGAGGTCGAGTACCGAGGACTTGCCGAGTAGATAGAGCTTGCGAGCTACTTCGGCACGCCGTTGGGCTGTATAGTCCGTGCGGGCGGCTATGTTTACTCGTTGCGCCTGCAGGTTGAATTGCTTCACGAGTTTCCGTACGTTCAAGTCGAAATCCGTTTTGTCCTGCTCTACCTGCGTGTAGACAAGGTCGCGGTTGGAACGGGCCACGCGTACTTGTCCCCTTCCGCGCCCCCAGTCCAAGATGGGGAGGGTAATGCCCAAGCTGACGTACTGCTGGTCCAGTGGATTCCGGTAGGAATCTTTCAACTTGTCGGCAGTTTGTGTCAAGCCGAAGCGCAGGTAGATGTCTGCTTTCAGTCCGGCATTGGCCTTGGCGCGCGACACGGCACTCTCGCTTTCCACCTTGCGGCGCAGCATGTTCTGTATCTCCGGGCTGTTTTCGTTGGCAAGCATCAGCGCAGCATCCAGGTCGATGTGCAGGTCGGGCACACGGTTATCTACCCTCACTTTTATAAGGAGGTCTTCTTGGATGCCGAGGTAGGAACGGAGCTCCTGCATGCAGTTCTCTACTTCGATGCGGGCATTCATGCAGTTGGTTTCTTCGGTCAGTTTGTTGAGTTCGAGTTGCAACATTTCGTTTTCGCTAATGGTGCCGATGTTATATCGTCCTTGCGCATATATATATAAGGTGTCGGCATTGGCGTAGTTGGCGTTGGCTATTTCGTAGTTGCTTTGTGCTTTGGCCAGGTTGAAGAACTTCTCTGTGGCATTGGCAGCAACAAGCTCAAGGGTTTCCACGTAGGTTTTCTTGGCTTCGCGATAACGGATAGGTTCGATGCGCCGGTCCCACTTCAGGCTGTTGTAGCCAAACAAGGACTGGCTGTATCCGATGTTGACGGGTGAAGTCTGCCAGGAATAAGTGTCACTGCTGAAAAGGTCGAGACGCTGTGCAGTTGTTTCAATGAAAAAGGTTCCCCCAGTCCACGGCACGTTCTGTGTCAGGCTCAGTGTCAGGTCGGTGCTCAGCAGGTTCTGCTCTATGAACTTGACGTTACCATCGCTTTGGGTCACCTTATTGATGGCGCAGTCCAGATAAGGATTGGAAGTGAGTTTGAGCGCCGGCAGGTAGTTGGCACAGTAGTATTTGTAGTTCCAATAGGCGGAGCGGAAGCTATGGCGGGCATTCTGGGCGTCGGGTGACTGCCGGCGTGCCTGCTCGATGGTTTCTTCCAAAGTCAGCACCAGCGTGTGCTCTTGGCCAATGGCGCTCGACGTCAGACTGAATGTAATAAGCAATAAAAATATATTCCGGTGCATAGTTGTTTTCTTTACTCTATAAAGTTCAAATTCTATGCCATAAGTATAAACTATTGTATTATAAGTGTTTGATATGGTTAGAGGCTCTCCAAACGTGTGCAGTTACGCACAAAAATAGTGCGATAATGCACACACAGCACATGAATATTATACTTATCTTTGCCCGTACAAGAGATGTGGGATTGTACAGGTCTTGCCTGCACAAAAAGAAAACAGATATGGAACAGTTTGGTAAAATATTGATTGTAGATGATAACGAGGATGTGCTTTTTGCATTGAACCTTCTTCTCGAACCCTACGCCGAGAAGATAAAGGTGGCAGTGACCCCCGACCGCATCGAGCATTTTATGACCACTTTCCGTCCGGACATTATTCTGCTGGATATGAATTTCAGCCGTGATGCCATCAGCGGCCAGGAAGGTTTCGACAGTTTGAAGCAGATTCTCAGTATCGACCCGCAAGCAGTGGTCATCTTCATGACTGCCTACGCAGATACGGACAAGGCAGTGCGTGCCATCAAAGCGGGGGCTACGGATTTCATTCCCAAGCCGTGGGAGAAAGAGAAATTGTTGGCGACCCTTTCTTCGGGCATGAAGCTGCGTCGTTCGCGGACTGAGATAAATCTGCTGAAGGAGCAGGTGGAAGTTCTGAGCAATGCCACAGCGGGAGGCTCCGAAAAGGTTATTATCGGTGATTCTCTTGTCATGCAGCAAGTCTTCTCTACCATGGAGAAGTTGCGCGATACGGATGCCAACATACTTATATTGGGTGAGAATGGAACCGGAAAGGATGTGATTGCCCGCCTGCTTTACCGCAATTCTCCCCGCTATGGAAAGCCGTTTGTTACGATAGACCTCGGCAGTATCCCCGAACAGTTGTTCGAAAGCGAGTTGTTCGGTTACGAAAAAGGCGCATTCACCGATGCGCGGAAAGCGAAAGCCGGACGTATGGAAGTGGCAACCGGCGGTACGCTTTTTCTGGACGAGATAGGTAATCTTTCTCTGCCCATGCAGGCCAAACTGCTGACTGCCATCGAAAAGCGTTGTATCAGTCGTTTGGGAAGTACGCAGGCTACGCCCATTGATGTGCGGCTCATCTGCGCTACCAATACAGACATCCGTCGGCTGGTGGACGAAGGAGACTTCCGCCAAGACCTGCTGTATCGCATCAATACCATCGAACTCCATATCCCCCCTCTGCGAGAACGTGGAAACGACATCCTCCTGCTGGCAGAGCATTTCCTGCAACGCTATGCTCGCAAATATCAGAAAGAGATACGTGGGCTGACCCGTGAGGCGAAGAACAAGTTGCTGAAATACGCCTGGCCGGGTAATGTACGCGAATTACAGCATACCATGGAACGTGCCGTGATACTGGGAGACGGCTCTTTACTTCGTCCGGAGAATTTTATGCTCCAAGCTTCGGCTTCCCGCCAGAAGAAGGAAGAAGAAGTCCTCAACTTGGAGCAATTGGAACGGCAGGCGGTGGAACGTGCCATGCGGCTCAGCGAGGGAAATGTGACCCGTGCCGCCGAATACCTGGGCATTACCCGCTTTGCCTTGTACCGGAAACTTGAAAAATTAGGCTTATGAAACGATATTCATTGATTGTGGTACTGCACATCATCGGCATAGCCTTCCTTTCGGTCGGCGTTTATCTGCTGGTGGATGCCGGACTGTGGTTCAGTGCGCTGATGGTTTTCTTGATATTGCTGGCGATTGGCGCCCATCTGTACCGTTTGCAGATGATGCAGGTGCGCATGATGCGCCATCTGGCAGAGAGCCTGCGCTATGACGACATGATGCTGTCGTTCCGTTCTCCCTACAAGAACCGTTCTATGGAGGATATGGTGGACGAGCTTTCCGAAGCGATGAAGAATTTCCGTACCCGCGTGCTGGAACGCAATGAGATGGAGGCGTGGCAAAAGCTGATACGTGTGCTGACGCACGAAATAATGAATTCGATTACTCCCATCATCTCCCTCTCCGAAACCTTGAGCGAGCGGGAAATGTCGGAAAAGAACTATTCCGTCATGCGGCAGGGAATGCAGACCATTCACCGCCGTAGTAAGGGCTTGCTGGAGTTTGTGGAGAATTACCGGAAGCTGACAAGACTTCCCGCCCCCGTCCGTCGTCCGGTCGCTGTCCGCGAGCTGTTGCAGGATTTGCAGAAGTTGTTTTCGGAAGAGTATATCCGGATAGAACTTCCGGAAACCGACCGCATACTCCAGATAGACCAGGCACAGATAGAACAAGTATTGATTAATCTGATTAAAAATGCCAAAGAGGCATGTAGCAGGAAAGAGCATCCCCAGATAGAAGTGAAGATGTTACCCGCCCTCTCGTGGCAATGCCTTATCACTGTCAGCGACAATGGTGAAGGCATCTTACCGGAAGTGCAGGATAAGATTTTTGTACCGTTCTTCACCACCAAGCCCTCCGGTTCGGGCATCGGGCTTAGTTTGTGTAAACAAGTAATGAACCGGCACGGCGGAAATATCACAGTGCAGTCTGCCGTGGGAAAAGGGAGCTGCTTTACGTTGCTGTTTGGATAGAAAGGAGAAAATAGCAAGAGGCACCTACATTTTATTGTAGATGCCTCTTATTTTGTCGGGGTAGCGGGAATTTCACTACTGACGATAAGATGCTGACAATCCGATGCGTATAAAACTGTATAACTGTATATTCTTCTGTTATTGTCTATTAGTGTATATCATCATAATTTGTTTATCAGAACAAGATTTATTCTGGTGTGTGCTCATTGGCATCCATAATATGCCCATTTCGTGTATCTACATAACGGTACTTTCGAAGGTCATATTCCATTGAACTATTTGCTAGAAGAAGTTCACTGAAACATTGTTCTACAGTCAAATTTTCAAATCCTTTTGATTGTCTAAGGTCATCCAAATCTATCAGATAAACATGCTCATCAGTGAGATTTTCTTCAAATTCATTATCCAATTGTTTCCAATAGAACTCAGATTCGCCATCTCCCAAACTAATTAACAGATTGCTCAATTTACCATATTCTCCCTCGGCGCAAGTGACAACCTGCCCGTGCAATTCATGCCCCTCTATATTGGTGATTACTTCCATTACGGCAACTACCTTCTTAAAAAGGAAATTGTGTGTCCGTCTGCCATATGCTGTATCCAGACCTGAATCTTTCAATATCCAAAGATTAGTAGGCGCATAACTTGTGGCTATATGGAACGGTATAGAGCCTGATACTTTTATTCCATATTTTTTGTTTTCAATTTCTTCCATGAAAAGTTTCATAGCAAATAATATTTTAAAGGTTATTTATTCATTAATATCTGAATTGTTCTTTCTTTCTCAGTTATCACTCTTTCTTTTTCTTCCAAAAGGGCATTGAGATGTTCTATCTCTTTCTGGCATTCACTCAAAGTTATATCTCCTGATACCTTGTTACCATTACCTTTGACTTGATGACCGATACTTATCCCTAAAGAATTAGTTTCTCTATCAAAAAAATAATCTATAGGGACATTAAAATAATCTGCTATGATTTCCAGATTATCGGCACCAGGAATTGAAGTGTTGTTAAGCCAAACATATAAATTTGATTTAGATATACTTGTATCTTTTATAAACTGTGCTTGACTTATATTCCTATCTTCAAATAATCTTCTTATTTTGTCAGGATTAAACATATTATATTATTTGTATTGGATTTAAATAATAATATTTGGATAAAATAATAGGCTTAATATTTTGGTATTAAGTTATTATTTTAGTCCTTTGCGTTATAAATATAATAATAACAATTGTAATATTTAAGATTATGGAAGAGAAAAAGCAAAAAATGGTACCTAAGTACCATTACGACCAGATGGAAAAAGCCACGAGACTGAAGCTCCGTGATGAGTTCCTAAGAAGAAGTGGTATGTCATTGATTACATTCTACGACAAGTTAAGAAAAGACTCCTTCAAACCTTTGGAAAGAGAACTATATGAGAACATTTTCATAATTCAACAAAATTAAAATCCAAACAAATGATTTCTGCAAATGAGAAGATGATGGAAACGATGCCCAAAGAGTTCAAACGTATAATGTATCAAGTAGAGGCGGCGGTACGCAGCGGAAAAACAAGATACCTCATAAGTAGCAGACGTTTAAAACCTGAATATGAAAGAATTTTGGTGAGTGCAGGGTACAAAGTGAAAAGGGGACTCATAATAACTCAAATTTCATGGTAGCTGTCATTCATAATATTGAGTTCTACAATACCCCCGAAGGGGATGTGATGATGAAGGAGTTTGGGCAGCCGGCGGTTGTGCTTAAGGATTCCGATAGGCCGACCATTGAATATATGCTTTCTGTTATCCGGGATCGATACCCGAAAGCACATGCCCGACTGATGCAGCTCTATTCTGCCAGCACCATGAACCGGTGGCATTATGAATTTCGGGTAGTCCACCGTTTCATCCGCTGCAACTTTGGCGAATATGACCAATATAACCTTGACATCAACAAAGATGGTCTGTTTGTATTCGAGGAGGTCAAATGCCCGCTACGGGGTGAATGCGAACATGAAGGGGTGATATGCAGACCGGAGCTTGATACAGCACTGACCGATCGCGAGATGGATGTATTCCGGCTCATTGCCTCCAGCTGCCAAACTGATGAAATTGCGGCAGAGCTACATATCTCGCCTTGTACGGTTAACCGCCATCGAGAGAATATCAAGGCAAAAATCAAGGTTCGTAATGTGGGTGAGATGATTTCCTACTGGCACCGGAATCAAATGAAATAAGCCCACCGTGAGGTGTGCCATCTGTGTTTAATGTGTATTCTATGGCTGTGGCGGTCTGCGAAGATAGTCCGGCTCCTCATACTACATCAAATGGTAGCGGTATACTTAAGATTTGCCGCGACTGGGGTTCGATTCCCCTATATGAGACGATGATTTACTAACTTAATAAACAGAACACATGAATAACAACAAAGTTTTTTCCTCCATTTCCACTCCTGACGGACAGTTCAGGATGTGGATTCCACGTCCGACGGCTTCGGGCAGAGTAATATGCAACTGTGGATTTGCACTCAAGAGTCATCTTCCTTTCGTCGATGCCGTTGATGCGCTGGACTACCTGCAGGTAGATGAAGTTCGGCAGATAGACCAGGACTTTAGTATCCTTGCTATTTCATTTCTTAATGCGCCGCATGAGTGTATGCTGAAGATGATAGAAGATATCCCCGGACTTATGGAGCAATACTTGGTAAATACATAAAATCTGAATGCTATGAGATACTTTATAGATAACATCAAGACTTATGCCAATGTCAACAAAAAAGGCAGGGCATTACAGATATACGTGCAACAGTTTGACCGACATCTGATTGCTGACGAATGTTCTTTGGATGCACTGAAGTGTGACATCGAGCACCAGATTAAGGTTATGAATGAGAAATACCCACGCAACCGTCCGGTTCGGCTCGAGGTATATGAGAATGCCAAGGGTGGACAGTGGACTATTCTTGTGGAGCATGACAGCGACAGCATTGTCTGCATCATATCCTATGAAAAGGTGATGGGCTATTATACCTTGGCAGATAAGATAGATCAATTTGCAAAAATAGGACAGTGATGAGTAATGTGATTGTTTTTTTGTGGATATCACTAATTGTGATAGTGGCAGTCTTGATACTATGTGTCTGGGCAATGCGGAAAGCATCCGGATCTTACCGAATTCTCTTTCTCTTTGATATTATCGTCTTGATGATAAATATTGGGA